>NZ_JBFWLZ010000029.1:0-41298 GCF_050251835.1 Diaphorobacter sp.
GTGATTTGCCGCAGCTCGCCCGCGCGCAGGCGGTAGCAGCGCGAGTCGCCCAGGTGGCCCAGGATGAGCCGGTCACCATGAAACACGCCCACCACCAGCGTGGTGCCCATGCCCTGGTATTGCGGGTGGGCCAGTGATGCGCCCAGGATGGCGTGGTTGGCGTTGTCCACGCAGGCCTGCAGGGCCTGGCGCACGTCGGCGGTCTGTGCGTGCGCGCCCTCGGTTTGCAGCCAGAGCTCCATCTCGGTGCCCACGTAGCTGGTGGCCATGCCGCTGGCCACTTCGCCCGCGTTGTAGCCGCCCATGCCGTCGGCCAGGATGACCAGGTTGACTGATTCATGGACGGCAACTGCGTCTTCGTTGTTGGTGCGCACGCGCCCGGTGTCGGTCAGCGCGTAAAACTCGTAGTGCAGCGCTGGCTGTGGTTTCATAAGCCTCCCCGGAGTTCGCTGCGCACAGGGGCAGCGGCCAGCGCTGGCGTGGGCATGGCGGTCTGCTGAAGGTGTTTCATGTCGCCGCTGGCTGCACTGTGTTTTGTATGGATTTGTGCATCATAGATCACGCCTTCAGGCCCAGTAGCGCGGGTTTTGGCGGGTGTGGTGGCGTCATTTTTTGCGCGCGCGGATGACGGCGTGCCACAAGTGCAATGTTTGTCCTCGCATCAAGTCAAAACGCCAGCCCAGGCATTCCCGGACTGGCGTTTTCTCAAAAAACCAGCAGTGCAAAACGGGCGCCCGCAGGCCGCTTCTGCCGTGCCTGCGGGGGCTGGCTTACAGCAGGCCCTTGAGGATGCGGCCCATCTCGGACGGGTTGCGCGTGATCTTGAAGCCGCACTCTTCCATGATGGCCAGCTTGGCGTCGGCCGTGTCGGCGCCGCCGGAGATCAGCGCGCCCGCGTGGCCCATGCGTTTGCCGGGAGGGGCAGTCACGCCGGCGATGAAGCCGACGATGGGCTTCTTCATGTTGTCCTTGCACCAGCGGGCGGCTTCGGCTTCGTCGGGACCGCCGATTTCGCCAATCATGATGACGGCATCGGTGTCGGGGTCGTCGTTGAAGGCGCGCATCACGTCGATGTGCTTCAGGCCGTTGATGGGGTCGCCACCAATGCCCACGGCAGACGACTGGCCAATGCCCAGCTCGGTCAGCTGCGCCACGGCTTCATAGGTCAGCGTGCCGGAGCGGCTTACCACGCCGATGCGGCCCTTCTTGGTGATGTGGCCGGGCATGATGCCGATCTTGATCTCGTCGGGCGTGATCAGGCCGGGGCAGTTGGGGCCCAGCAGCAGGGTCTTCTTGCCGCCAGCGGCTTCCTTGGCGCGCATTTTGTTGCGCACTTCCAGCATGTCGCGCACCGGAATGCCTTCGGTGATGCAGATGGCCAGGTCCAGGTCGGCCTCTACGGCTTCCCAGATGGCAGCCGCGGCGCCTGCGGGCGGCACGTAGATCACCGACACCGTGGCGCCGGTTTGCTGGGCGGCTTCCTTGACGGAGGCGTAGATCGGGATGTTGAAGATGGACTCACCGGCCTTCTTGGGGTTTACGCCGGCCACAAAGCAGTTTTTGCCATTGGCGTATTCCTGGCACTTTTCGGTGTGGAACTGGCCGGTCTTGCCAGTGATGCCCTGGGTGATGACTTTGGTGTCTTTATTGATGTAGATGGACATGTTGCTCTCTCCAGGGCTTAGCGGACGGCTTCTACGATCTTCGTGGCGGCTTCGGCCATGGTGTCGGCGCTGATGATGGGCAGGCCCGACTCGGCCAGCATCTTCTTGCCCAGCTCTTCGTTCGTGCCCTTCATGCGCACGACCAGCGGCACCTGCAGGTTCACGGCCTTGCAGGCGGTGATCACGCCGGTGGCGATGGTGTCGCACTTCATGATGCCGCCGAAGATGTTGACCAGAATGCCCTTGACCTTGGGGTTCTTGAGCATGATCTTGAAGGCTTCGGTCACCTTCTCGGGGGTGGCACCGCCGCCCACGTCCAGGAAGTTGGCGGGTTCGCCGCCAAACAGCTTGATGGTGTCCATGGTCGCCATGGCCAGACCTGCGCCGTTGACCAGGCAGCCGATGTTGCCGTCCAGGCTGATGTAGGCCAGGTCAAACTTGCTTGCTTCGACTTCTGCGGGGTCTTCTTCGTCCAGGTCGCGCAGGGCCACGATCTCGGGGTGACGGAACAGCGCGTTGGCATCAAAGTTGAACTTGGCGTCCAGGGCCATCAGGTTGCCGTTGGAGTCGCAGTTCAGGGGGTTGATCTCGACCAGCGACGCGTCGGTGTCCATGTAGCACTTGTACAGCTTGGCGAACAGATCCACGGCCTGGTCCACCGAAGCGCCCGTCAGGCCAATGGCCGCGGCAATCTTCTTGGACTGCTCGGCGGTGATGCCGGTCAGCGGGTCGATGTACTCGGTGACGATCTTCTCGGGGGTGGCATGGGCCACTTCCTCGATGTCCATGCCGCCTTCGGACGACGCGATGAAGGCCACCTTTTGCGTGGCGCGGTCGGTCACCAGCGACACGTACAGTTCTTTCTTGATGTCGGCGCCGTCTTCGATGTACAGGCGGCGCACCTTCTGGCCTTCGGGGCCGGTCTGGTGCGTGACCAGCTGCATGCCCAGAATGTCGCTGGCGCGTGCCTTCACGTCGTCAATGGTCTTGGCCACCTTCACGCCGCCGCCCTTGCCACGGCCACCGGCGTGGATCTGGGCCTTGACCACCCACACGGGGCCGCCGAGCTTTTGTGCGGCTTCCACGGCTTCTTGCACCGTGAAAGCGGGGATGCCACGCGGAACGGGCACGCCGAAACTGCGCAAGATTTCCTTGCCTTGGTATTCGTGAATCTTCATGAGGTCTCTCTCAGGGGAAGGATGGTGTTTTGTTGCCCGTTTTGCCGACAAGCGGGAATCAGACCGCTCGGGCGATAACGGCGGCGGGCAAATGTATCATGCTGCAGCGCACCACCCATGTGGTTTCAACTTACGTGCGGGCCGCTCCATGCAGGTCCGCAGCAGGAGCTTTTTTCCATGCCCAAGGTCTTTATTGATGGCGAGGCAGGCACCACCGGCCTGCAGATCCGTGAACGTTTGCAGGCCATGCCCCAGGTCGATCTGGTCAGCATTGCCCCCGAACTGCGCAAAGACCCCGCCGCCAAGCGTGCGCTGATCGCCGGTGTCGATCTGGTGGTGCTGTGCCTGCACGACGACGCTGCACGCGAGACCGTGGCGCTGGTGGACGCCATCAGCGCCGAGACGGGGCGCACCATCAAGATCATCGACGCATCCACCGCGCACCGCACGGCGCCGGGCTGGGTGTTTGGCTTTCCAGAGCTGGCCGCGGGCCAGGCGGATGCCGTGCGCGGCGCCACGCGCGTGGCCAACCCCGGCTGCTACGCCACCGGCGCCATCGCGCTGCTGCGCCCGCTCGTCGATGCCGGGCTGGTGCCCGCCGATCACCCGCTGGCGCTGCCGTCGGTCAGTGGTTATTCGGGTGGTGGCCGCACCATGATCGAAGCCTACGAAGGCGGCCAGGCCGCGCCCTTCGAGCTGTACGCGCTGGGCCTGGAACACAAGCACCTGCCCGAGATCATGCGCTACACCGGCCTGACGCGCCGGCCCATCTTTGTACCGGCGGTGGGCAACTTCCGCCAGGGCATGCTGGTGCAACTGCCCCTGCATCTGGACTTGCTGCCGGGCGCGCCCAAGGCTGCCGACCTGCACGACGCCCTGGCCGCGCACTACGCCCGCAGCAACACGCCGGAGCAGTGGGTCAAGGTGCTGGCGCCCACCGATGACTTGAAGCTGGCCGCCGACACGCTGGCCGACACCAATCAGCTGGAGCTGCGCGTATTTGCCAACGAGCAGCATCGCCACGCCCTGCTGGTGGCCCGCCTGGACAACCTGGGCAAGGGCGCCAGCGGCGCTGCCGTGCAGAACCTGCAACTGATGCTGGGGCTGTGACTACAAAAATCATAGCTGCCAGCGCTTGTTTTATAAGGGCTGGCGGTGGTTTTTCCTGCTTGGCGACATGCCTCAGGGCGCTTTCGCTCTCCCTCCCCCGCTGGGGGAGGGTAGGGGTGGGGGTCTGCCTGGCGCACCGCAAAAACCATGAAGGGTGCACTAGCCGCGCCCCCATTCCCGCCCTCCCCCAGAGGGGGAAGAGGAGTCTGAGACAAGTCGCCAATCAAGCAGTTCTGAATCGAAATCTGCCGGCCTGATCGAAGTGCGTCAAAAAATAAGCCAAATGCCCTTCAGCCCAATTGGGACAAGCGCAAGCAGCTATTGACTCGATAGCAAATCAAGCCCTGCCCTGGCGCTGAAACAGCCCGCCCGGCAGCCGCGCCACCTGGCCGTCCAGCTCCAGCTCCAAAAGCCGTACCTGCAGCGTGGCGGCATCCAACCCGGTGCGTGCCACCAGCGCGTCCAGCCCCTGCGGGTCAAAGCCCAGCGCGTCCAGCACGCATTGGTAGTCGGGCATGGCTGGCGGTTGCCCGGTCGTATCGGTATCGGCTTGCGCGTTGGCTGGCGTTGACGGGGGCAGTTGCAGCTCTTCCAGCACGTCCTGGGCTGATTCCACCAGCTTGGCGCCCTGGCGTATCAGCGCATGGCAGCCGCGCGACTGCGGCGCGTGGATGGAGCCGGGAATGGCGAACACCTCACGCCCCTGCTCGGCCGCCAGCCGCGCGGTGATCAGCGAGCCCGAGGCCAGCGCGGCCTCTACCACCAGCGTGCCCTGCGACAGCCCGGCGATGATGCGGTTGCGCTTGGGAAAGTTGGCCGGCAGCGGCGGCGTGCCCAGGGGGTATTCGCTGATCAGCAGGCCGTGGCGCGCAATGCGGTGGGCCAGGTCGCGGTGGGCGGCAGGGTAGACCCGATCCAGCCCTGTGCCGACGACGGCGATGGTGGCCGGCGTGGCGGCGTTGTCGGGGGCGTCGATCAGCGCGCCCTCGTGCGCCGCCGCGTCAACTCCCAGAGCCAGCCCCGACACGATGCACAGCCCCGCCGCGCGCAGTGCGCGTGCAAACTGCAGCGCGTGCTGTGCGCCCTGGGCCGTGGGGTTGCGGCTGCCCACCATGGCCACGCAGCGCTGGGGAGCAAAGGGCGCGTTGCCGCTGTGCACGAACCGCGGCGCGCCCAGCAGGTACAGCAGCGGCGGCGGGTCTTCGGTGGCAAGCAGGGCAGGTGGGTAGGCTGCATCGCCCAGGGTAACGATGCGGTGCGCGGGTCGCTGCGCGCCGGGCGTTTTCGAGACATTGGGCTTATCGGGTGCGCAGGGTGATTCAGATGGGCCGACCAGGCTGCCAGCCTGGAGCCACTGCCAGGTTTGCTCCAGCAGCGGCTCCAGCCCTTCGGGCACGGCGGCCAGGGCGCGCGCCTGCGCGGCCGTCACGCAGTCGCGCCAGGCGCTTTCGCTCTGCGCAAAAATATTCTGCGGCAGACCAAAGGCGGCCAGCAGCCGCCGCGCCGCGCTGTTGCCCACGCCAGGTGTGATGGTCAGTCGCAGCCAGGCTGCGAGCTCGTCGCGTTGCATGCGCAGGGGCGCAAAACGGCGGGGCGGGCCGCCGGGCGTTATTCGGGGTTGACCAGCCGGTCGCCCACGCGCACGGTGCGGTCGGCCTGCACGATGAGCGCGTAGGACACGCGATCGAAGGTGAGGAAGACCATCGCCAGGCCGTTGCTTTCGCTGGGCAGGCGGATCATGGCGCGGGCTTCGTCGGTCTTGTCCACCAGACGCTCGCCGCGGGTCAGCAGCTGCAACACATGGCCGGCTTCCATGCCGTCGCGTGCGCCGCGGTTGATGGTGATTACCTGATTCTGGCCGGCATTGGCTACGGCGCTGCCGTAGATGGACACCACGCTGGCATCCACGGGCGACTGCGGAGCCCGCGGTGCATAGCTGTTGAAGGTGCGCTGCGGAGCGGGCAGCATGCGGTCGCCCGCGCGGATTTCTTCGCGGGCGCCTGACAGCTCGAGCGTGGCGGGCACCAGATCCAGCTCGGCGTCTGCCTGCGCCGGGTCGGAGCCGGGCGCCGGGGCAGTGGATTCGCCGCGCACCAGTTCGGCGCGGCCGACGTATTGCGCCTCGTAGCCCAGCACTTCGCCGGTGTTGGGGTCCTTGAGCGCCACGGCATTGCGAAACACCCGGTACAGGCGCGCGGCGCCGGGCGCCATTGTCAGCGGGCTGCCCTGCGGGCCGCGTGCGTAGGCGCGGTCGCCGTTGGCCATCAGCACGCGCTCATCGCGGGTGGCCACGATGCGTGGGGCCTGCAGCAGCGCCAGCTCGTCCACCACCAGCGGCTCGACGAGGAAGGGCTCGATCAGGTGCGGCTGCAGCGTGGGAAGCGCCGTGCCGGCCAGGCTGTCGTAGCGCGTGCGCGGCGACACGCGCACGGTCTCGCTGGCGTCGCCGGGGCTGGTGCGCAGGCGTGCGTAGCCGTCGGCGCGGTCCAGGTACAGCGTCTGGCCCGGAAAGATCAAGTGCGGGTTGGGGATGGCCTGCAGGTTCATGCCCCACAGCTCGGGCCAGCGCCAGGGGCGCTGCAGGTACATGCCGGAGATGCCCCACAGCGTGTCGCCGCGTTTGACCACGTACACGTCGGGCGCATTGGCCGCCAGCTCGGACACGGGAACGCCGCGCGAGGCCACCTGCTGCGCCGTGGCACGCTGTGCTGCGGTGACGGGGTGGTTCTGGGCCTGCGCTGCCGGGGCCATGACGGCGCCCGCCAGCATGGCCAGAACGCCCAGCGCCGTGGCGCGCCCGCGGGCCGTACTCGTCATATTGTTCTTCGTGTCATTCATTGAAAAACGTCCCTCTTGTTGCAGTGCAGTTAATCCGCCTGACGCCAGAAACTACCGCAAAGACATTACAAAGCATTTGAGATTCTGTGTCCAAGCCCTTGATTGGGCAACGATTATTGCTGCCGTGCCTGCATCGGTCCGCAAAAGTGGCGAAAATAGCGACATATTCGACGCGCTGCCATGGCCATTCTTCCGATTCTCTGTTACCCCGATCCCCGCCTGCACAAGGTAGCCCGGCCAGTGGCTGCCGTGGACGAGCGCGTGCGCGCCATCGTGGACGATATGTTTGCCACCATGTACGACGCCCACGGCATTGGCCTGGCGGCCACGCAGGTGGACGTGCACGAGCGCATTGTCGTCATCGACGTGTCCGAAGAGCGCGACACGCCGCTGGTGCTGATCAACCCCGAGATCACCTGGGCCAGCCCCGACAAGCAGGTGGGCGACGAGGGCTGCCTGTCGGTGCCCGGCATCTACGACGGGGTGGAGCGTTCCAGCGCCGTGCATGTGCGCGCCCTGGACCGTGACGGCCAGGCGCGCGTGATCGAGGCCGAGGGCCTGCTGGCCGTGTGCATCCAGCACGAGATGGACCACCTGATGGGCAAGGTGTTCGTCGAATACCTCTCGCCGCTCAAGCGCAACCGCATCAAGACCAAGCTGCTCAAGCAGCAAAAACAGGCTGCGCACGCATGACCCGCCTGGGCGCGCCGCTGGTGGTATTGCTGGCGGCGCTGCTCGTCGGCTGCGCGGTGCCTGAATGGCAGCCACCCGGCACGCCGCAGGCCGACATCCAGCGCGCCTTCGGCCAGCCCACGCTCACGCTGGCGCTGCAAGGCGGCGGTGAACGGCTGATCTACAGCCGCCAGCCCGCAGGGCAAGAGGTCTATCACATGGACTTTGACGCGCAGCGCCGCCTGGCGCGTGTGGAGCAGGTGCTGACTCAAGAGCGCTTTGCGGCGCTGCAAAGCGGCGTGGACGGGCAAAGCGACGTGCTGCACACCTTCGGCCCGCCCGCTCTGGTGGAGAGGGTGGCCAGCTTCAACGGCGATATCTGGACCTACCGCATCCTGGACAATGGCTATCCGCGCCAGGCCCATGTGCACATCGACCCGGCAGGGCTGGTGCAGCGCGTGATGTTCACGGACGAGTTCCTGAACGGCGACGATCCCCGAGATTAACCCCCTATTTTTTAATCCGCCGCATGAGAGTCATTTTTGCCGGCACCCCCGACTTTGCGCGCGTAGCCCTGGAGCAGCTGCTGGCGGCCGGGCACGCCGTGCCCCTGGTGCTGACCCAGCCCGACCGCCCCGCCGGCCGCGGCATGAAGCTGCAGGCCTCGCCCGTCAAGCAATGCGCGCAGCAGCACGGCATTGCCGTGGCCCAGCCCCTGAGCCTGCGCCTGGACGGCAAATACCCCGAAGACGCCGCCGCGGCCCGCGCCGCCATTGACGCCGCGCAGGCCGACGTGATGGTGGTGGCCGCCTACGGGCTGATCCTGCCGCAATGGGTGCTGGATACCATGAGCGCCGCCCGGCCGCCCGAAGGCGCGAAGGCCCCCCCGGGGGGCAGCGAACCACGCGCAGCGGGGAGCGTGGGGGCCAGGGGGCTAGGGTGTTTGAACATCCACGCCAGCGTGCTGCCGCGCTGGCGCGGCGCCGCGCCCATCCACCGCGCCATCGAAGCCGGCGACGCCGAGACTGGCGTGACCATCATGCAGATGGACGCAGGACTGGACACGGGCGACATGCTGCTGCTGGAAAAGACCGCCATCACCCCGGCCGACACCACGGCCACGCTGCACGACCGCCTGGCCAGCCTGGGCGGGCGCCTGATCGTGCAGGCGCTGGACCTGGCGGCCCGCGGCGCCCTGGTGGCCACGCCGCAGCCCGGCGAGGGCGTGACCTACGCGCACAAGATCGACAAGGCCGAGAGCACCATCGACTGGCGCGACAGCGCCGAGGTGATCGCCCGGCGCGTGCGCGCCTTCGACCCCTTTCCCGGTGCGGCCACCACGCTGGGGGCCGACGTCATCAAGGTGTGGGGCTGTGAAATTGATAGCTGCTCACGCCCGTCAGGCGTGGGTTGTGGCCAGATTCTGCATGTGGGCGACGACGGCATCACCGTGGCCTGCGGCACAGGCAGTGCAGGCGGTTCAGGCAGTGGGGGCAGCGCGCTGCGCCTGACGGTGCTGCAGCGCGCCGGCGGCAAGCGCTTGCCGGCCGCCCAGTTCCTGCGCGGCTTCGCGCTGGCGCCGGGCATGGTGCTGGGCGCAGCGGACGGCAGCGCCGCGCCATGAGCCTGGCCCGCTGGCGCGCCAGCCTGCGCGATCCGGCGTATCGCCAGGGGGTGAGCGACATGATGGGCACTGGTCTGGGCGTAGGTGCCTGGGCCCTGGTGACCGGCGTAGCCATGGTCAAGAGCGGCATGTCGGTGCCGCTGGCGCTGTTCATGTCGCTGGTGGTGTATGCGGGCAGCGCGCAGCTGGCCGTGCTGCCGCTGATGATGGCCGGCGCGCCGCTGTGGGTGATCTGGCTGACGGCCACCTGCGTGAACCTGCGCTTCGTGATCTTCAGCAGCATGTGGCGCAGCTACTTTGCCCACCTGCCGCGCCGCCAGCGGCTGGCGCTGGGCTACTTCAGCGGCGACGTGATCTTCGTGTGCTTCATGAAGCGCTACCCCAAGCCCGAACCCGCCCCCGGGCAGGTGCCCTATTTCTGGGGCGCGGCCACGGCCAACTGGCTGTGGTGGCAGGTGCCGTCGGTGGCGGGCATCTTGCTGGCCAATGTCATTCCGCTGTCGTGGGGCCTGGGCTTTGCGGGCGTGCTGGCACTGCTGGGCATTTTGTTGTCCATGCTGAACGACCGCGCCACCTGGCTGGCCACGGCCGTGGCGGGCTCGGCGGCCATTGCCACGTTTGCGCTGCCGCTCAAGCTCAACATTTTGGTGGCGATTGCGGCGGCGGTGACGGCCGGGCTGACCGCCGAGGCGGCCGAGCGCGCGCTGCGCCGCGCCCGTGCGCGGGCTGCCGGGGACGACGCAGAGGGCGGCGCATGAACGGCGAGTGGCTCGAACCCCTCATCGCCACGCTGGGGCTGGCGGTCATCACCGTGGTCACGCGGGCGTTCTTCATGATTCCCGAGCGCGAGCTGCCCATGCCTGACTGGCTGCGCCGCGGCCTGAAGTACGCGCCGCTGGCCGCGCTGACGGCCGTGATCGCGCCCGAGCTGTTCATGACCCAGGGCGCGCTGATGCACACGCTGCAGGACGCGCGCCTGCCCGCGCTGGCGGCGGCCTGCGGCTATTACTTCTGGCGCCGCGGCATTCTGGGCACCATCGTCGTGGGCATGGCGGTGTATTTGCCGCTGCGCATCGGGCTGGGCTGGTAGGCGCAAGCCCGCAGGCAGTTACGGCGCGGTTACCAAGCCGCCTACAATTTGCGCCGTTTTCACTCGCGCGGCTTTGCTGCAGCCGTTTCCATGACGGCACCGTGACGGCGCGGCGCATTTTCATCACATTCCCATGCACATCCTTCGCTTTTCTGACCTTTGCGCCCAGGGCCAGGCCCGTGGCCAGCGCGTTTTCATCCGTGCCGACCTGAACGTGCCGCAAGACGACGCCGGCCGCATCACCGAGGACACGCGCATCCGCGCCTCGGTGCCCTGCATCCGGATGGCGCTGGATGCCGGTGCCGCCGTGATGGTGACCAGCCACCTGGGCCGTCCCACCGAGGGCGCGTTCAAGCCCGAGGATTCGCTGGCCCCGGTGGCAAAGCGCCTGGGCGAGCTGTTGGGCCACCCGTACGAGAACGGCGTGCCGCTGGTGGCCGATTGGGTGGATGGCGTGAGCGTGCAGCCCGGCCAGGTCGTGCTGCTGGAAAACTGCCGCGTGAACCCGGGCGAGAAGAAAAACAGCCCCGATCTGGCGAAAAAGATGGCCGCCCTGTGCGACATCTACGTCAACGACGCCTTCGGCACGGCGCATCGCGCCGAGGGCACGACCTACGGCATCGCCGAACACGCCAGGACCGCCTGCGCCGGCCCGCTGCTGGCGGCCGAGATCGACGCCCTCACCCAGGCGCTGGCCAACCCGAAGCGCCCGCTGGTGGCCATCGTGGCGGGCTCCAAGGTCAGCACCAAGCTGACCATTTTGCAAAGCCTGTCCAGCAAGGTGGACGGGCTGGTGGTGGGCGGCGGCATTGCCAACACCTTCATGCTGGCCGCGGGCCTGCCCATCGGCAAGAGCCTGGCCGAGCCCGACCTGGTGAACGAGGCCAAAGCCGTGATCGCCGCCATGGCCGCGCGCGGCGCCGAAGTGCCCATCCCCACCGACGTGGTGGTGGCCAAGGCGTTTGCGGCCGATGCGCCCGCCACCGTGAAGAAGGCCACCGAAGTGGCCGAGGACGACCTGATCCTGGACATCGGCCCCGAGACGGCGGCCCGGCTGGCCGCGCAGCTCAAGGCCGCGGGCACCATCGTCTGGAACGGCCCGGTGGGCGTGTTCGAGTTCGACCAGTTCGCGGGCGGCACCAAGGCCATTGCGCAGGCCATCGCCGAATCGAGTGCCTTCAGCATCGCAGGCGGTGGCGACACGCTGGCCGCCATTGCCAAGTACGGCATCGAGAAAGACGTGGGCTACATCTCCACCGGCGGCGGCGCCTTCCTGGAGGTGCTGGAGGGCAAGCTGCTGCCGGCCTTCGAGATTTTGCAAAAGCGCGCGGTTGGGTGATGCGCTAAATTGCTATTAAAAAAAAAGAGCTGCTAGCGCTTGTCCCATAAGCGCTGGCAGCCATTTTTACTTGAGGTCTTGCGCCTGCGCCGCGCGGGCCGGCCATAGCACCGAGGCGATGGCCACCACCATCAGCCCCACGGCGGTCCAGTCCTGCCAGTGCAGCACCTCGCCCAGCCACAGCGCGCCGCTGAACACGCCCAGCACCGGAATCATCATCACGCTGAGCGTGGAGGCCACGGGCGGCAGCGTGCGCACCAGAAAGAACCACGCCGTCTGCGCAAAGCCCAGCACCAGCAGGCCGTTGTACAGGATGGCGGCCCAGGTCTGGGCGTCGGGTGGTGCCCAGCGCTGACGCTCGAAGGCCACCGCCAGCACGGTGAGCACGGCGCAGGTGATGGCCACCATCCAGAACGACAGCGTGAGCAGCGGCACCGGCACGCTCAGGCGCCGCATCAGCTGCGTGCCCAGGGCCCAGCCGGCGGCGGACACCAGCATCAGCGTCACGCCCAGGGGGCGGCCGCCCAGCGCGCCCACTTCATGCCACAGCAGCAGCACCACCCCCAGCAGCGCCGCGCCCACGCCCGTCCAGGCACGCCCGGCCAGGCGGTCGCCAAACACCAGCGCGCCCAGCACGGCCGAAAAGATGGGCATGGTGTAGCCCAGGATGGCCGCGCGCCCGCTGGACAGCTGCGGGATCGCCAGGATCATGAGCACATGCCAGATCACCATGTTGGTCAGCGTCAGCAGCACCACGCGGCCCCAGTGCGCGCGCTCGATGGTGAAGGGCAGTTTGCGCACCCATATCACCGCCGCCAGGATGGGCAGGCCCAGCCACAGCGACGCCGTGCGAAAGGTGAGTGGCGGAAAGTTCGCCACGCCCATCTTCATGACCGGCCAGTTGAGGCCCCAGACCAGGGTGAGAAGGACAAGAACGACAAGCTGGCGACGGGAAAGCGTAGGCATGGCGGGTATTGTGCAGGCCGCGTGCTGTTGGTGATGGCCAGCGCGGCTTCAATCACACGGGTGCGCAGGCCTGCGCCCACAGGCTGCCTGGCCGCGCGCCGCCGTGGTGGGCCAGCAGGGCCGCAAAATGCCGCCGCTCGCCGCCGCGCAGCTTCACCAGCGGCGCGGCGGGGCCGTGCAGGGGCGCCAGGCACAGCCGCGGGTACAGCAAATACCACTTCCAGCGCAGCGCGCTTTGGTAGAAATAGGCGGTGTCTTCGGCGCGCAGCAGCGCCAGGCGGTAAGCGCCGCCGCGGCGCAGCACCTGCTGGGCCGCCACGTGGATCAGCAGGTAATGCGGGTCGGCAATGCCTTGCAGCAGCGCCGCGCCCGTGGGCTGCTGGTGCACGGCAGCCAGGTAGGCGTCCGGCCCTTGCTCGATCAGCGCGCGGTGAAACTCCTGCTGCCAGGCGCTGACAAAGGGTGCGTGCGCGGGCGCGCCGAAGGCCCAGCTCTCTACGATGGGCCAGCGCGGGTCATGCGTGTAGCCCTGCAGAAAAAAGCCCGCAAACTCGCTGCCCAGCGCCTGCTGGTGGGCCTGCAGCCAGTCCAGCGACTGCGTGAGCACGATGGACGCATCCAGCCAGAAACCGCCGTGGTGGCGCACCAGGTACAGGCGCAGCCAGTCCGCCTGCTTGGTGGGGTCCAGCTGAGAGAAGCCGGGCGGCAGTTCGCCCGGGGCGACAAAGCGGTCCAGATTGCCGGCGTGCAGCACTTCAATGGCGTAGTCCGGGCACTGGCGGCGCCAGCTGCTGATGCACTGGGCCACCACGGGGTCCTGGGCGGCGCCGTTCCAGTAGCTCCAGATGCGCCGCGGAATGGGCGCCGGGGCGGGCGCCAGGCTGGATGCCGGATCGGGTGCCGGATCGGAGGCGCCGTCATTGCCCTGGAACACCGTGGGCACCGCCGTGCCCGGATAGGCGGCCGCACTGGCGGGGCGCAGCAGGGTCAACAAGCCAAGGGCGGCGCGCATCGCGCCGGCTGGAACAAGAGTAGGCATGGGCCGAGGGAGCTTGGAGTGTGAGGTGGCGACAAGGGCTGCAACGCGCCCGTCTGGCGCGCCGACGCTCGGGGGCCGGGCGATTATGGCGTTGGCTCGCCACGGCAGGCAGCGCACCAGGCACTTGCCGGATGCCTGCCTAAAATCGCGGGCATGACCTTTCTAGACATGCTGCGCGACGCCACCACGCGCAACGACTCCCTGCTGTGCGTCGGCCTGGACCCGGAGCCCACGCGTTTTCCTGCGTCGGTGCCGGCACACAAGATCTACGACTTTTGCGCCGCTATCGTGGATGCCACGGCCGACCTGGTGTGCGCCTTCAAGCCGCAGATCGCCTACTTTGCCGCGCATGGCGCCGAGGACCAGCTCGAGCGCCTGATGCAGCACATGCGCTGCAACGCGCCGCATGTTCCGGTCATTCTGGATGCCAAGCGCGGCGACATCGGCAGCACCGCCGAGCAGTACGCCAAAGAGGCCTTCGAGCGCTACGGCGCCGACGCCGTGACGCTGTCGCCCTTCATGGGCTTTGACTCCATCACTCCCTACCTGCAGTACCACGGCAAGGGCGCTTTTTTGTTGTGCCGCACTTCCAACCCCGGCGGCGACGACCTGCAGGCCCAGCGCCTGGCCAGCGTGGAAGGCCAGCCACTGGTTTATGAACACATTGCCCGGCTGGCCCAGGGCCCGTGGAACAAGAACGGCCAGCTGGGCCTGGTGGTGGGCGCCACTTACCCGCAAGAAATAGAGCGCGTGCGCGCCATCGCGCCCACGCTGCCGCTCTTGATCCCCGGCGTGGGCGCGCAGGGCGGCGATGCCGCTGCCACCGTGCGCGCCGGGCTGCGTGCGGACGGGCCCATCATCGTCAACTCGTCACGCGCGGTGCTCTACGCCTCGTCCGGGGCCGACTTCGCCACCGCTGCCCGCAGCGCCGCCCTGTCCACGCGGGCCGCGCTCAACGCCGCGCGGATCTGAGGCTTACTGCAAAATTAATAGCTGCCAGCGCTTGTCAAACAAGCGCTGGCAGCTTTTTTTGTGTATGACGGCTCGGATCTGGCCGGGGCGAGGCAGCGTGTCAAACATTTGACTAGCATCAAGCTTGCCGCTTTTTTGACCACAATGGCAATGCGGCTTGTGGGGTGAAACAAGGGTGGCTCCCTAAACTTGTCACAAATTTTTTCACACTTGGATGGTAGGCCGCCCATGCTGCTACTCGACCGCTTACACCTGTTTCACAAGCTCCTGATTCTGGGTGTCTTGGCCATCGTCATGACGGCACTGCCCGCCGGCTTGTACCTGCACACGCTGAGCGGCCAGATGCTGGCGCTGCGCACCCAGGCGGCCAGCATGCCGGCGCTGCAGCAGCTGGGCCAGGCGGTGCGGCTGGCGCAGACGCACCGCGGCCTTTCGGCCGGCATGCTGGGTGGCGATACCCAGCTGGCGGCACGCCGCCCTGCCGTGCGCGATGCGCTGGACCAGGCGCTGCAATCCACCGCCGCGCAATTGCAGGCGCTGGCGCCGCGGCAGGCCCAGGACTTTGCCCGCCTGCAGCAGGACTGGCAGCAATTGCAGCAGGCCGTGGCCGACCGCTCCATCGCGCCCGCGCAAAGCATGGCGCGCCACACCCAGCTGGTGGGGCAGCTGCTGGCTTTCAGCGACCAGCTGCTGCACACCAGCGGGCTGGCCACCAACGACGGCCGCGACACCCAGGCGCTGATCCAGGCGGCGCTGCAGCAACTGCCGCTGCTGGGCGAGCAGCTGGGCCTGCTGCGCGGGCAGGGGGCGGGCTTTCTGGCGCGCCGGGAACTGCCCCCCGAAAGCCGCGGACAGCTGCGCGCCCTGCGCGCGCGCGCCGATGAACTGCACAACGCCAGCCAGGCGGCCCTGCAACGCGCGTTGCAGTACGCGCCCGGCATCGAGTCACAACTAGCCGCGCCTCTGGCTGCGCAAAAGACCGGCGTGACCACCGGGCTGCAGCTGGCGGACAGCGGCCTGCTGAACGCCGCCGAGCTCACCTTGGCGCCAGCGCAGTACTTTGACACCCTGACCGCCAGCATCGAGGCGGTGAATGACCTGGCCGGAAAGGCCACCGCACTGCTGCTGGATCGCGTGCAGCAACAGGCCACGGCAGCGCAGCGCATGCTGTGGACCATTGTGGCGGTGCTGCTGGCCCTGGCGCTGGCCAGTTTGGCGCTGGGGGTGGTCTTCGTGCGCTCCATCACCCGTCCGCTGGGCCAGGCGGTGCAGTTGGCGCGCGCCGTGGCCGCAGGCGACCTGAGCGGCGCCGACCAGCCCCACGGCAGCAACGAAATCGGCCAGCTGATCGACGCGCAGCAGCACATGCGCGCGCAGCTGCGCCCCATCGTGGCCCAGGTGCGCCAGGGCGCCGAGGCCGTGGCGCTGGCCAGCCGCGAGATTGCGCTGGGCGACCACGACCTGTCGGGCCGCACCGAGGCCCAGGCCAGCGCGCTGGAGGAAACGGCCGCATCCATGGAGCAGCTCAGCGCCACGGTGCAGCACAACGCCGACACCGCGCGCGAGGCCAACCTGCTGGCCGAGCGCACCCGCGACATGGCGCTGCAAGGCGGCGCCAGCGTGGAGCAGATGGTGAACACCATGCACGGCGTGAGCCAGGCGTCGAAACAAATGGCCGAGATCATCCAGGTGATCGACGGCATTGCCTTCCAGACCAACATCCTGGCGCTGAATGCCGCCGTCGAGGCCGCGCGCGCGGGCGAGCAAGGGCGCGGCTTTGCCGTGGTGGCCACCGAGGTGCGCACCCTGGCGCAGCGCAGCGGCGAGGCGTCCAAGCAGATCCGCGGGCTGATCGAGGCCTCCGGCGCCCGCGTGGCCACCGGCCACCAGCAGGCCGACGCCGCCGCGCGCATCATGGCCGAGGTGGTCGAGAGCATCCAGCGCCTGAGCAGCCTGGTGGGCCAGATCAGCAACGCCAGCCAGGAGCAGGCCAGCGGCGTGGCGCAGGTGGGCGAGGCCATCACGTCGCTGGACCAGGTCACGCAGCAAAACGCGGCCCTGGTCGAGGAGATTGCCGCCGCCGCCGACAGCCTGAGCAGCCAGGCGCAAAGCCTGGTGCAGGCCGTGGCGGTGTTTCGCACGGACGACGCGGCGCAGCCCGCGCAGCCCGCGCAGCGGGTCGCCTGACACTCACAAAACAATAGCTGGCAGCGCTTTGCTTGCCTGGGCTAAAGGCGTTTTTGGTCTATGAAATCCCTGGCAGATAACGCTGTAGATAACGCCCGGTGTAGCTGGCCGGCTGGGCGGCCACCTGCTCGGGCGTGCCCTCGGCCACCACGGTGCCGCCGCCCGCGCCGCCTTCGGGGCCCATGTCGATGAGCCAGTCGGCGGTTTTGATCACGTCCAGGTTGTGCTCGATGACCACGATGGTGTTGCCCGCGTCGCGCAGTTGCAGCAGCACCTTGAGCAGCAGGTCAATGTCGGCAAAGTGCAGGCCGGTGGTGGGCTCGTCCAGGATGTAGAGCGTGCGGCCGGTGTCGCGCTTGGACAGCTCTTGCGCCAGCTTCACGCGCTGCGCCTCGCCGCCGGACAGCGTGGTGGCGCTCTGGCCCAGGCGGATGTAGGACAGGCCCACATCCAGCAGCGTCTGCAGCTTGCGCGCGATCGTGGGCACGTCTTTGAAGAAGGCGGCGGCGTCCTCCACCGTCAGCTCCAAAATCTGCGCGATGTTCTTGCCCTTCCACTGCACTTGCAGCGTTTCGCGGTTGTAGCGCTGGCCGTGGCACACGTCGCAGGGCACATAGACGTCGGGCAGAAAGTGCATCTCCACTTTCACCACGCCGTCGCCCTGGCAGGCCTCGCAGCGCCCGCCGCCCGTGGCCTGCGACACGTTGAATGAAAAGCGCCCGGGGCCGTAGCCGCGCTCGCGGGCGGTGGTGGTCTCGGCCATCAGCTCGCGGATCGGCGTGAACAGGCCGGTGTAGGTGGCCGGGTTGCTGCGCGGCGTGCGACCGATGGGGCTCTGGTCCACGTTGATGACCTTGTCGAAATACTCCAGCCCCTCGATGGCCTCGTGCGGCGCGGGCTCGTCGTGCGCGCGGTACAACTGGCGCGCCGCGGCCTTGTGCAGCGTGTCGTTGACCAGCGTGCTCTTGCCCGAGCCGGACACGCCCGTCACGCAGGTCAGCAGCCCTACCGGGAACTGCACGCTCACGTTCTTCAGGTTGTTGCCCGTGGCGCCCAGCACGCGCAGCGCCTGCAGCGGGCCCTGCGTGGCGTGGTGCTCGGCCAGGCGTTCCTTTTTGCGCTGGCTGGCGGCGGTTTCAGGAAAGCGGGACTTGGCCTTCTTCTCGGGCGCGGGCGTTGCGCCCTGCTGCAGCACCGGCAGCCAGGGCGTGCGCCGCGCGGGCACGGGCAGGGTCTTGGCGCCGCTCAGGTACTGGCCGGTCGGCGACGCGGGGTTGGCGCACAGGTCGGCATGGGTGCCCTGCGCCATCACGCGCCCGCCGTGCACGCCGGCGCCGGGGCCCATGTCCACGCAATGGTCGGCTGCGCGGATCATGTCCTCGTCGTGCTCCACCACGATCACGCTGTTGCCCAGGTCGCGCAGCCGCGTGAGGGTGGCAATGAGGCGGTCGTTGTCGCGCTGGTGCAGGCCGATGCTGGGCTCGTCCAGCACGTACATCACGCCCGTCAGGCCGCTGCCGATCTGGCTGGCCAGGCGGATGCGCTGCGCCTCGCCGCCCGACAGCGTCTCGGCGCTGCGGTCCAGGCTCAGGTAGGACAGGCCCACGTCGTTCAAAAAGGTAAGGCGCGCGGCAATCTCGCGCACGATCTTGTCGGCGATCTCGGCCCTGGCGCCGGCCAGCTGCAGGCCCTGGAACCAGGCCAGCGCGTCGGCCAGCGTCTTGTGGCTGATGTCGTAGATGCCCAAAGCGGCATCGCCCTCGCCCACCTTGACGTGCCGCGCCTCGCGGCGCAGGCGCGCGCCGTGGCATTCGGGGCAGGGCTGGGCGCTGCGATAGCGGGCCAGGTCTTCGCGCACCACGCTGGAGTCGGTCTCGCGCCAGCGCCGCGCCATGTTGGGCACGATGCCCTCAAAAGGGTGCTTCTTGACGATGGGCTGTCCCTTGTCCGGGCCGCTGTCCAGCAGGTAGCTGAAGGCGATTTCTTCGGTGCCCGAGCCGTGCAGGATGACCTGGCGCACCGGCTGCGGCAGCTGCTCGAAGGGCGTCTCCACGTCAAAGCCGTAATGCCGCGCCAGGCTCTCGAGCATGGCGAAGTAGTAGCCATTGCGCCGGTCCCAGCCCTTGATGGCGCCGCTGGCCAGGCTGATGTCGGGAAAGGCCACCACGCGCGCGGGGTCGAACACCTCTTGCTGGCCCAGGCCGTCGCAGGCCGGGCAGGCGCCCATGGGGGCGTTGAAGGAGAACAGCCGCGGCTCCAGCTCGGGCAGCGAATAGCTGCACACCGGGCAGGCGAACTTGCTGGAAAACAGATGTTCGGCGCCGGTGTCCATCTCCAGCGCCAGCACGCGGCCGTTGCCCTCGTGCCCGCCGACGCGCAGCACCGCCTCGATGCTCTCGGCCAGCCGCTGGCGGGCGTCGGGGCGCACCTTCAGGCGGTCTATCACCACGTCGATGTCGTGCTTTTCGGTCTTCTTGAGCTGCGGCAGGCTCTCGTGCTCGTAAATCTGGCCATCTACCCGAAAGCGCACGTAGCCCAGCGCCTGCATCTGCGCAAACAGCTCGGTGAACTCGCCCTTCTTGCCGCGCGCCACCGGCGCCAGCAGCATCAGGCGCGTGTCCTCGGGCAGGGCCAGCACCGCATCCACCATCTGGCTGACGGTCTGCGCCGCCAGTGGCAGGCCGTGGTCGGGGCAGTACGGCGTGCCGGCACGCGCGAACAGCAGGCGCAGGTAGTCGTGAATTTCGGTCACCGTGCCCACGGTGGAGCGCGGGTTGTGGCTGGTGGCCTTTTGCTCGATGGAAATCGCCGGCGACAGGCCCTCGATCAGGTCCACGTCGGGCTTGTCCAGCCGCCCCAGAAACTGCCGCGCGTAGGCCGACAGGCTTTCCACATAGCGCCGCTGGCCCTCGGCATACAGCGTGTCGAACGCCAGGCTGGACTTGCCCGAGCCCGACAGCCCGGTGATCACCACCAGCTGGTTGCGCGGAATGTCCAGGTCGATGTTCTTCAGGTTGTGCGTGCGCGCGCCGCGAATGCTGATGCGCTGCTCGCGCAGCACATGCGCCAGCGGGCGGCCGGCGGATGTTGCGTCGTCAGGCAAAGGGGGGCGGTCGTCGGGAAGGGGGTGAAGGGTTGGCATCGCGCAGGTGCCGTTGGGGCAAACGCAAGATGATAGGCCAGCCGTTGCGCAAGCGCTGCCCCGCCCACGGCTGCCCTGCGTGCCCCGCCGGGATGGCCTGCCCGCCGTCCGCAACTATTCATTCAATAGCTGCAAGCGCTTATCGCACAAGGGCCATAGCCATTTTTGACCATGCACCACACACCGCGCGTCGCACACCGCAGCAGCGCCAACCACACGGGCATGGGTGAGAATCGCCGCTTTTGACTCGCCACCCGCCCGCCGTGCCGGACACCGCCAAGCCCACCCCCACCGCCGCCACGCCCGCTGCCCGCCCATCCACCACCATGACCGCGCTGGAGCGCCGCTCCAGCGCGGGGCTGGCGCTGATTTTTGCGCTGCGCATGCTGGGCCTGTTCCTGGTGCTGCCGGTGTTTGCGCTGGAGGCGCGCTACTACCCGGGCGGTGACGACCCCGCGCTGGTCGGGCTGGCCCTGGGCGTGTACGGCCTGACGCAGGCGTTTTTGCAGCTGCCGCTGGGCATGGCGTCCGACCGCTTTGGCCGCAAGCGCGTCATCGTCGCCGGGCTGCTGGTGTTTGCCGCGGGCAGCCTGCTGGCGGCGCTGGCCGATTCGGTGACGGGCCTGCTGGCGGGCCGTGCGCTGCAGGGCGCGGGCGCCGTGTCGGCGGCGGTGACGGCGCTGCTGGCCGACCAGACGCGCGACGCGGTGCGCACCAAGGCCATGGCCCTGGTGGGCGCCAGCATCGGGCTGATGTTTGCCATTGCCCTGGTGGCGGCGCCGCTGCTCACGGCATGGGTCGGGCTGGCAGGGCTGTTCGGGCTGACCTGCGCGCTGGCGCTGGGCGGCGTGGCCGTGGTGCTGTGGGTGGTGCCGCCAGAGCCCGCGCGGCATGCCGACGCCCCCCGCGGGCGCCTGGCCGACGTGTGGCGCCATGCCGATCTGTTGCGCCTGAACCTGGGCGTGTTCGTGCTGCACACGGTGCAAATGGCCATGTGGGTGGCCGTGCCCGCCATGCTGGTGCAAGGCGGTCTGCACAAAGACGCGCACTGGCAGGTGTACCTGCCGGCGGTGGTGTTGTCTTTTGCGGCGATGGGCGGGGTTTTTGCCCTGGAGCGGCGCGGGCGCCTGCGCGCGGCGCTGCTGGCTGCCATCGGCCTAGTACTGCTGGTGCAGGTGGGCCTGGGGCTGCTGGCCGCCAGCGGGGTCGCACCGCCTTTGCTGCTGCTGGCGGCGCTGCTGTTCATCTTTTTTTGCGGCTTCAACGCGCTGGAGGCCACGCAGCCCAGCCTGGTGTCGCGCATGGCCCCGGCCAGCCTGCGCGGCGCGGCGCTGGGCAGCTACAACACGCTGCAGTCGCTGGGGCTGTTTGCCGGCGGCGCGTTAGGCGGCGCGCTGGCCAAATGGGCGGGCGCGCCCGGGTTGTTCATGGCCACCGCGCTGCTGACGGCGCTGTGGCTTGTGCTGACCTGGCCCCTGCGGCCCTTGGGGCGCCACGGCTGAGCGGTAAGGCGGCGCTGACGATGCGCGGAAACCGCGCGCAGATTCGCCCGTAGATTCGCCCGTAGATCCGCGCGCAACATCGGCCAAAAACGCATGCGCCCAAGCCCTGCGTGCACGGCGGGGTGCTTGCGGCACAATGGCGCGTCCGGCGCGGGACCCCTCCCTTTGCAGCCCGCGCCCCGTATTGACATAAAGGTTTTTCACGCATGGCATCCGTCAACAAAGTCATCATCGTCGGCAACCTGGGCCGCGATCCCGAAATGCGCTCCTTCCCCAGCGGCGACCAGGTCGCCAACGTGCGCATCGCCACGACGGACCGCTGGCGCGACAAGAACACTGGCGAAAACAAAGAGGCCACCGAGTGGCACAGCGTGGTCTTCAACGGCCGCCTGGCCGAGATCGTGGGCCAGTACCTGCGCAAGGGCTCGCAGGTCTATGTGGAAGGCAGCCTGCGCACCCGCAAGTGGACCGACCAAAGCGGCCAGGAGCGCTACACCACCGAAATCCGCGCCGACACCATGCAGATGCTGGGCAGCCGCCAGGGCATGGGCGGCCAGGGCGGCGGTGGCGGCTACGACGATGGCGGCTACGGTGGTGACAGCGGCGGCTACGACCAGCCCCAGCGCCGCCCCGCGCCCGCCGCCCGCCCCGCAGCGCCGCCCGCCCGCCCGGCCCCCGCGCCCATGGCCGCACCTGCTCCCGTGGCCCAGCCGCCGCGGGCAGCGTCGGGTTTTGACGACATGGATGACGACATTCCGTTCTGAAAGCGCTGATTAATCGCTTTTTGCTATGGACTGCAACGGCCCATGAAATAACATCATTGGCGTAGCGCGCCGCTGCGACGGATGCAGCAGCGCGCCTTGTCTGACCCAGGCGGCGCAGGTGCCGCCTTTTTCTTGCCCAAGGCTCACCCCATGCGCTTTTCCTTCCCCGCCCGTTCCGGCTCCCTGGCTTTCCTGTGTCTGGCTGCAGCGCTTGCTGGCTGCGGCGGAGGCTCGGGAGGCGATGATGTCGGCCCCCCGCCCGGCACGCAGCAATACCCCGGCGGCATCTGGGAAGGCACCGTGGGCACGGGCGCGGCGCAGCGCTCCGTGGTGGGCTTCATCGACGGCGGCGTGGATGGCAAGGGCGGCGAGTTCTATCTGGCCCGCGGCGCGGCGGGTTCCGCCGGCTACGACGGCATCTACGGCCTGCTGCGCACCAATGTGGCGGCGGTGCAGGCCACCGGGGTGACGTACTTTTCGGTGCAGGACGGCAAGTTCGCCACCGGCCTCACCCTGCGCGGCACTGCCAGCTCTGACCCGGCCACGGGCAAGACGGTGTCGATCAGCGGCAACTACACCAGCCCGGCGGGTACCGCAGCGGCCACATCCAGCCCCACCACCTTCAAGCTGGGCTTGAGCAAGCTCAACGACTACCCCGCCCGATCCGACCTGGTGGCGGGCACGTACCGCGGGGCCGGCGTGTTTGGGGGGCAATGGGTCTTCACGGTGACTGCGAACGGATCGCTGTCGGGCCGCGTGGGCGGTTGCAGCGTCCAGGGCACGGTCGCGCCGCGTTCGCAAAGCTCGGCCCTGTACACGGTGACGATGGGGCTGTCCGGCGACGAGATCGCCTGCGGTGACCGCGCCGGCACCCAGCAGGCAGGGGTGGCCTTTTTGCGCTTTGATGCCAGCAACAAGCCTGCCGGCATCTGGGTGTTGACGCGCAACGCGATCGGGGCGGACAACACCTATGTCCTCAACGGCCTGAAGGACCCCGGCCCGGATGTCATCACTCCTTTCACCGGCCCGGCTGCGGGCAACTGGGTCGGCACGCTGCAACTGCCCGCCGGCGTGACGGGCGACACCGCCGTCTGGGGCTCGGTGCTGCCGGACGGCGGCATGTTCTTCTACACCAACAGCAGCTTCAACCACAACGCGCTGTACGGTCAGCTGCTGCCCTTCGACAACAGCGCCACGCCTACCCGTTTCCTGTCCGACAAAGACAGCGTGCGCCTGTTCGACCGGCAACTGGGCGGCACGGGCGGTTACATCGGCGGTGTGCAGTTCGACATGGCGGTGGAAAGCACCGCCGCCAACCAGGCGGCAAGCCGCCTCACGGGCAGCTACAGCTACTCGACGCAGCCGGGGGGCTACCCCACGCAGTTCACCCTGCAGCGCGACCCTTTGTACGCCCTGCCTGCGACGGCTACCCCGAACATCAACCTGATCGTGGGCAGCTACCGCATGCCCGGCGTGGGCTTTGGCGGCCATACGGTCGATGTGCAGGTGGCCGTTGACGGCGCCATCACCGGCGCCACCACCAATGGCTGCCTGATTGTGGGCAAGCTGATCCATCTGGCCGGCAATGACGCCAATCTGTACCGCGTGGAGGCCTTCGGCTACCTGGAAGACCCCGCCAAGCCGGTCACGCCGGGCACCACCATCGGCTGTGAACTCTCCACCGGCCCATCGCAATCGGGCGTGGCCTCTGCCATGTTCTCGCAGGGCAGGGTGTCGGGCCTGCGCATCCTGACGTCGGGCGAAAGCAAGTCTGGCGAGCGCGCCCATTCGGTCTTCGTGGGCGACAAGCGCTGACCGCGGCAACCGGGTGCCCGCTGGCGCAGGCTGGATGCCCGCCCGCGCGGGCATGACGGCGGGCGACAGGGGTGCGGTTGCTCTTTTATTGATAGCTTTTGGCGCTGGACTGGCAGGGGCTGGAAGTTGAATTGGCCTGAAGGCTGATTTGACTGTTGCCAGTCACATGCCCAGGCCCCGCCACGTTCACCCCGGCAGCACCCCGTCATTGCCGCGAAAGCGGCAATCCAGTGCCCGCCGCATCGGCTGGATGCGCCGCGTGTGTGCAGGCGAAAAAATCCCCCGCATGCGGGGGATTTTTGTGGGCTTCAACCCAGACTTCCCATTAGGCGCACCTTCCGTGCTGCTTGGGCGTCAGCGGTGCATTTGCGGTCATTTCGGCCCCTCTTCGTCGCCCATAGCTACGGCTATGGGCTCATCAGTCGGTACCGAACTGCCTCGCAACTGCCCTCGCTGCCATCCCAAGCCCTAATGGAAAATCTGGGTTCAACCGTCAGTCCCGTCCGCCCCCCCCCGCGGGGAACGGCGTGCGCGGTCAGAACGAATACGGCGACTTCAGCGGATTGACCGGCAGCGCCTGACGGCCCGTGTAGGGCTGCAAAGCGTAGCGCAGGTACAGACCGCCCGAGAACTGGCGGTAGTTGCGCGCGTTGTCCAGCGACAGGTGGCTGCCGATGAACAACTGCGGGTGCAACTGGTATTCCATCGCCACACCCAGGTTGTAGCCCAGGCCGGTCTTGCTCTGGCCCGGATACACGGCGGTGGTGCTGGCGCCCACCTCGCCGAAGGCCTCGGCATCGCTGGCGGCCTGCGCGGCGGCGCTTTGGCGCGCGCCGCTGGTGGGGAAGTAGGGCGCGTCGTCCTCCTTGAAGTACTGCGCGCCCAGGGCGCCCTTGATCTGGTAGCTCAGGCGGCCGGTGCGCTGCGCCCAGTCAAAGGGCACGCTCAGCGCCAGGAACTGCTGCGGACTGAAATAGCCGCCGTGCCCATAGGTGAAGTAGCGCAGGTTCTTGTCATAGCTCAGGCCCGTGAAGTTCAGGCCCGCGGTGAAGGCGGCGTCGGTGGAGCGGTGGATGCGCCAGTACATGCCGCCGCCCAGTTCGGCGCGGTAGTTGGACTTGACGTTCTGGCCCTCCAGGCCGTGTAGCGCGCCGACGGCGTAGGCGCCAAAGTTGCCGTCGTCCCAGGTCAGATCCAGGCGCGCGCCGCTGGCGGACACCGCGCCCCAGGTCTCGCGGGTGCGCGCATCGCGGGCGCCGGCAAACGACAGCACGCTGTCCGTGACCGGCCGGCGCGACAGCTCGCCCGTCAGGGTGCTCTGGTCGCCCAGTCCGAAGCGGTAGCGCACGCCGCCGGTGATGTCGGTCTGGCGAAAGCCCAGCGGCAGCGTGCCCACGTCCAGGGCCAGGTTGGCGGTTTCGTAGCCCACGCTCAGGCCCACGCCGTTGTCGCTTTGCGAGCCCGGTGAGCGCAGCGGCATGTCCAGCGCCGTGGCAGGCCCGCTGCCGAAGCGGCTGAGGGTGCCGTAGCTGGTGTCGGGCGTGCCGGAGCTCAAGCCCGTGGGGGTGGCGCGCAGGGTCATCATGCCGTCGCCAGCGCCAAACTTCAGCTCCACTGGCGCCTGCAGATCGGTCAGGCGGCTCAGCCCGGCCTCGCCCTGGCGGGCGCGGCCCACCACGCCTACCGACAGCATGGAGGTGCGGCCCTCCTGCAGTTCGGACAGTTCGTCCAGGGCTGTGCGCGGGCGCGCTGGCTGCGGCATGCCGGACGGTGCCGTCATGGGCGCCGCGCCCCACAGCGAAGGCGTGGCCGCGGGCAGCGACAGGGGCGCGGCCTGCGCGCTGCCGGCATAGGCCGCCTGGGGCGTGATGTAGCCCGTGGCGGGCGGGGGCACATACAGGGACGCTCCGCCGGTGGGCGCGGCTGGAGCCGCGGGTGCGCCCGGTGCGCCGGACGTGCTGCCCAGTGACTTGGACGGCGCGGTACGGGTCTGCGCACCTGCCTTGCCCGCGGGGCTGGCAGTCGTGGCCGGGTTGGCAGCGGTGCTGTTGGGCAGCCGTGGGGCATTGGCGGCAGAGGGCGTCGGCGATGCCAGTCCTGATATCTGCCGGGGCATCTGCGCTTGCGCCTGCCCCGCAGCCTGTCCCGGTGTGCCGGCGTAGTAGTTGGCCGGCGTGGCAACGGGCATGGCCGCGGGCGCGGCCATCGGAAAGCGGGCAGCGCCCGCCGGCGGGGGGATGAAGGGCTGCGGCCCGGCGATTGCGGCGGTGGGCGGGGCCGCCGCGTAGCCCAGGGGCGCAGCAGCCACGGCTGCCGTGGGAAACGGGGTGCGCGCGCCCCAGGCCGGCGCGGCGGTGCGGCGGAAGGGGTTGGCGCCCGGCGCCGCGGCATTCCAGCCCGCTGCGCCCGGCCCTGCCGCGCCCAGCACGGCTGCGCGCTGGCGGTTTTCGGCCTCGATGGCGGCGGCAAAGTACTGGCCGGCCTTGGTGGCTTCGCCCTTGGCGCGGTACAGGCGGCCGGCGGCCGTCAGCACCTCGGGGTCCTGGGGTGCCAGTTGCAGCGCCACCTGAATGGCGGATTCCGCGTAGGCGTAGTCCTTGGTGGCGGTGGCGGCCGCGGCGGCCGGCAGCAGCAGCTTGAGGTTGCGCGGCGACTTCTCCAGCAGGCGGTGGTACAGCTGCATGGCCTGGGCATGGTCGCCGTTGTCGGTGTACATGCGGGCCAGCACGCCGATCACGTCGGGGTCGTTGGGGCGCTCGGCCAGCAGCGGGGCCAGGGTGTCGAAGGCGCCGGCCAGGTCGCCGCTGCTGCGCACCGCGTCGGCCTGGCGCAGGATGTAGCCCACGCGGATGTCCTCGTAGCCGCGGCGCTGCTGGGCGGACATGGGTACGTCCTGCAGCTGCCGCAGGATGCCCGCCAGCTCCACGTCCTGCTGGGTCTTGAGCAGCGCGGCGGCGTACTGCAGGCGCAGGCCGGTGTCGGGGCGGGGTGTGCGGGCCAGCACTTCGCGCACCATGGCCAGGGCGCGGTTGGGGTCGCCAGCGTCGGCATACGCCAGGGCCACCGTGCCCAGCAGTTCGGGGTCTTGCTCCACGAAGGGCTCGGCCTGGGCCAGCACGGCACGCGCCTGCGCCAGGTTGCCCTCGCGCCCCAGCGCGGAGGCGGCGGCAGCCTGCACATGCACCCAGGCGCGCTTTTGCAGCGCGGCGATGTCGCGCGTGCGGTTTTGCTCGGGGATGCGCTCCAGCGTGGCCAGCGCGCCGGTCCAGTCGTTGGCCTCGGACGCGAGCAGGGCGCTGGCATACAGCGCCTCGGGCATGTGGGGGTTGGAGATCAGCAGTCCGTCCATCACGCCGCGGGCCTCTGCCGAGGCGCCCATCTTCAGGTACAGCCGCGCCAGATCGAGCCGCACCCAGGGGTTGCCGGGGTCGTTGAGCAGCGCGTCTTCAAGCGCGATGCGGGCTGCGTTGTCGTCGCCGCGCTCGGTGGCGGCGCGGGCCTGGCCCATGGCCTGCGTGGCGCGCAGGCGGCCCAGGGCCCCCACTTTTTCCTGCTGGCTGGGGGTGAGTTTTTCGACCAGCTGCAGCGCCTCGCCGGCCTTGCCGGTTTGCGACAGCACGCCCACCAGGCCGCGCAGCGCGTCGGGGTTGTCGGCCTGGCGTGCCAGCACGCGGCGGTAGCCGGCTTCGGCGGCTTCGAGCTGGCCCATCTCGGCCAGCACGTCGGCCAGGTCGTTCTCGGCGGTGACTTCCTTGGGATCCAGGCGCACGGCCTGCTCCAGCAACTGGCGCGCGCTGGCCTGTTCGCCGGCCTCACGCGCGGCGCGGGCCTGCCCGATCAGGGTCCAGTAGGTGGCGCTGTCCAGGGCCTGCTTCCAGCGTGCGGCCGAGCCATGGCGCGTGGCGCGCTCCAGGTAGCTGCGGGCCTGCGCAAATTCCTCCTGGCGCAGGCGCAGCACGCCCATGCCACCCAGCGCGTCGCCGTCGCTGGGGCGGGCTTCGAGCACGGTGCGAAATTCCGCTTCTGCGGCTTCCAGGTCGCCGTCTTCGAGCGCCTTGAAGCCGTCGCTGCTGCGCTGGCGCAGCGGGTCGCGCGCCGCAGTGGCTTCGGCCCGGGCCGTGCGCTGGCGGGCCTCGACCTCGCGCAGGCGCGCCTGCACCGCAGCGTCGCCAGGGTGGGCGCGCAGGAAGGCCTGGTACAGCGGAATGTCGGCGGTGCGGCTGCCCGTCCAGGCCAGGGCCTTGCGCCAGCTGTCGGTGGCGGCCTTGCCCACCTCGGGGTGGCCCGACAGGCGCGCCAGCTGGGCGATGCCCTCGCGGCGCGTGGATTCGCGGTAGGTCAGGTGCTGGGCCAGGGCCAGGGAAATCCGGGCGTCATCGGGCGACTGGCGCGCCAGCTGCTCCAGCCCGCGCCGGGCGTCGTCCCAGCCGCCGGAGGTGCCGCCCAGCGTCTGGTAATACTCCAGCGCCAGCGGGCCAGTGGGTGGCTGGCCGCCCAGGGCAGCCTGGTAGTTGCTCAGGGCCTGGTCGGCCTGGCCCGCGCGGGCCAGCTCGCGCGCCTGTTGCACCTGGGCGCTGTTGCGCTGGACGTTGATCTCCTGCTGCAGCCGTTCCACCAGGCGGTGTCCGGGGTGGGCGCGGCGCAGTTGCTCCAGGCCGCGCTGGGCTTCTTCCAGGCGCTGCTGCTGAAGCTGCGCGCGCGCCATGCCGTACAGGGCGTCGGGGTTGTTGGGGTCAACGCGCAGCAGCTTTTGCCAGGCGTCGATGGCGCGCAGGCTGTCGCCACGGGATTGCCAGTACTGGCCTTGTTCGATGAGTGCCTTGGCGGCGGCATCCTGGGCCTGGGCGGGGACTGTCAGGGTGCCCAGTGATGCGATCAGACCCAGAATCAGGGTGTGGTTTTGGCGCTTTGTTGCGGACATGCCTTTTCCCAGCGTAATTGCAGTCTGCCCGAAGGCAGGAATTGATAGCGTTGTTCCATCCAGCCCGTGCCAAAAAGGCCGAGCACCTGGTCGTAGTAGAGGGGCGTGCTGCCGGCGGGTGGCTGCAGCAGCTGCGCACGCACGCGCTCTTGCTGCTGCTTTAGCTGTGCCTTGGCGCCCAGCGCTTGCAGGTAGGGCAGCAGCGCCGCCGAAAAGCCCACCGGCCCCTGGCCCTGTGCCTGGCCGGTGGCGGTCTGCACCTTTTCGGGCGGCACCGGTGCGCTGCGCAGGGCGGTCGCCATGCCGCCGAGCCTGCGCAGCTGCACCGCCGCGAGCCGGTCGGCGCGCGGCGTCATGCCAGCCCACAGGTAGGCGCGGATGGCGTCGTAGCTGCCGGTGTCGCCTTTGTCGGGGTCGGCCACGAAGGCGCCCGGCCCACCGCCCTCGGGCAGCTCGAAGGCCACCCAGTCGGCGGCAAAACCCTTGGGGGTGGTGGCGGCCAGCATGCGTTCGTGGCTGGCCAGCAGCGCGCGCCAAGGGCCCTGGGGGTCCAGGCGTTCAAAGGCGCGCACCAGCGGCACATGCAGATAGCTGGGATTGAGCCGCCAGATGCGGCCTTTCAGCACGAAGCCCTGGGGCGCCGGCAGCAGCGTGGGGCCCAGGCCCGGCACGTCGGCCACCTCCTGCGCCACCACCAGGGCCAGCAGGGCCCGCGCCTGCGCGGTGTAGCGCGGCTCGCGCCACAGGCGCCCGGCCTCGGCCAGGCTGTAGGCGAACCAGAGGTTGGCGTCCGAGGCCGAGTTGGCGTCGATCACGCCCCAGCTGCCGTCGTTCCTGCGCCCCCATTGCCAGGCTGGCAGCTGTGCGCCCGCGTCGCCGCCCGCCAGGTTGGTGACGCTCCAGCCCCACAGCTTGTCAAAGCGCTCGCGGTCGCGCGCCACCAGCGCGAAGAACATGGCGTAGGACTGCCCCTCGGACGTGGAGTGCTGCTGCGCGACCGAGTAGTCGATGACCCTGCCGTCGGCCTGCATGAAGCGCTGGGCGAACTGCTCCCACAGCGGCCATGTGGCGGCCGGGCACGTGTCTGCCGCCATGGCGGCGGGCGCCAGGGCGCACCACAGCGCCAGTGCGCTGCCGGCGCGATGCAGCAGCGCGGCGCAGGCCGATCGCGCCGCATGGCCGGGTTGGCTGGCAGGGCTCGTCATGGGCGTGTGGCTATCAATTTTCATAGCTGCTGGCGCTTGTTCTATAAGGGCTTGGTGGCTAAAACGCTGATAAATTGGCGGCGTCAGGGTGCATGGGCGACCGTGGGTATGCCCACGGCCGCGCCGTTAGAGGGTACAAGGTGCCCCGGTGGCAGCTGATTATCAGGTCAAAATATGTCCAAGCCATTGCTATACAAGCGCTGGCAGCTCCTGAAATCATAGCTTGACTATTTGGCTGCGGCCTTCAGGCGCGCACGGGCACGGGCACGCAGCGCGATGTAGAGCATCAGCCCGATGAGGATTGCGGCCGACACGCCCAGCACCACCAGGGCCAGCGGGTTGCGCGACAGCCACCACCGCGCATGCGTGACTGCCCCCAGCTCGCCGACGTGGTAGGTCTGCTCGGCCACCAGGCTGTTGACCTCTTGGCCGCGCACCACGGCGGCGCTGCCCTGGATGCGCTTGAGCAGGTCGGGGTCGCGCAGCGCCTCGGTGATCTGCTGCAGACCCGCAGCCTGGTTGCTGGCCAGCATGACCACGCTGCGCCCGCTGCGCAAGGGCGACTCGAAGCCCGCCAGCACCGCGTCGCTGCTGGAGCTGTTGAAGACGACTTCGCTGCGGCCCGGCTTGGCGCGGCTGGCTTGGTCGGGATCCCACCAGTTGAGCAGCTGAGAGGCATAGTCCGACAGGCGAAAACGCTTGCCGTCGCCATTCAGGCTGAAGGGCAGGTGATCCGCCCACCGCGAAAGCAGCGGCGGGTTGCTGCCGCTGGCGATGACCAGCAGGTCTTTGTCTTCCAGACCCTGCAGGTTGTCCCCCAGGGCCACGGTGACGGCATGGGCCGGGTAGCCGGTCACGTTGCCCATCAGCCCCATGAGCGACAGGTAGGCGCTGTAGTCGGCATGTTCGGGCCGGGCGGGCAGCACCACGGCGGATTCCGACAGGTCGGCCAGGCGCGTGAACGGAAAACCGCTGTTGCCGAACGCCGCCAGGTCGGGCATGGCCAGAAAGTGCGAGAAGCCCGTGATGTCGATGGTCGAGTCGGGCTCCACGGTGCCGCGCACGTTGTCCAGCAGCACGTCCTTGCACGAGCCTTCTTTCTTCAGCTCGTGGTAATAGTGAAACTGCAGCTGGCTGCGCGCGGGCAGCTTGAACAGCGGCACCTGGAAGAAGTCTTCCGCAGGCAGCAGGTCGCCCGAGGCCAGCGCCGGTGCGGGCAGCACACTGTCGATCAGGCGCTGCACCCTGCCGGTGGGGCTGAAGTCGGCTGCGCGCAGCGGCAGCGAGCGCAGAAACTGCTCGTTGACATTGATGTTCAGGGTGGACTTGTCGGCCCCGTTTTGCCCGGTGTAGCGGTATTTGATGTGCACCGGGATGTCCTGCTTGCGCCATGCGAACAGGTCGGGCGGCACCTGGAAGTTCACGCGGATGAGGTCGGGCGAATAGCCGGCCACGCTCAGCATGTCCGCCTGGGCCAGCTCGCCAAACTTGACGGGGCGGTCTTTGGACAGCCAGTTGGGCGCGTCGTAGGGCTTGCGCGGCTCGACTTGGGTGAATTCGGTGATGACCGCCGTCGGGCCTGACAGCGCGGGTGCGCCCACGGTGAGCGCCGTGGCCGCGCGCTTGAGCTCTTGCACGTCGCGGCCGCTGACGATGAGCACCTTGGCCGTGGAGTCCGTCGGATGGGTGGCCACCGTGATCGCGGGGCCCTTGGCGGCGGGCAGGTCCAACCCGGGCACGCTTTGCGTGCCCAGCGCCAGCACCACGGCATGGCCCTTGGCCGGAATCTGCCCCACTGCCGCCGGAAAGGAGGCGCCGCGAAAGCCCGCCAGCGCGCCGAACCACGACGAGATGGTGCCGGCCGCTTCCAGCTGCGCGGCGTCAGGGGTGTTGGCGAACACGATGGGCAGCTCGAGAGGGCGGGCATCGCGCCGGTCAAAAAAGGGCTCGGGCAGGAAGGCCAGGTCGTTGGCCAGCGCCAGCGGGCTGACCGTCAGCTCCAGCACGCTGTCGTTACCCACGTTGGCCCACAGGCTGGAGTGCGCGGGATCTTCGCAGTCCATGGTGTAGTGGCCGATCAGCTCGATGTTCAGGCGGTTGAACTCGCCGATCATGCGCGCGGGGATGTCGATCACGCGCTGCAGGTTCTGCCCGCCTTGCTCTTTGGGCACCGGGATGGTGGTGACGACCTGCTCGTTGACCATCACCCGCAGGTGCGAGATGTCGGGCAGCAGCGCCGGCGAGTAGGCGTAGTTCAGACGCAGCCGCGCGCTGGACACCACCTCGTCGCCACGCACGCTGAACTGCACCCCACCCGTGCCCTGCACGCCGCGCAGCTGCAGCGGAAATATCGCGCCCAGCTGGCGGAAGCTCACCTGGTACTTGCGGCCCGCGCCATTGGGCAAGGACTCTGACTGCACGGCGCTCGCCTGGGGCTGCACGGCCGCCGGCTGGGCCTGCGCGCTGCCCGTGCCGGCCAGGGGCGTGGCTACCAGCAGCGCGGCAGCTGCCAATACGGGCGCCGCGCGCCAGGGGGTGTTGGTTGACTCGGTCATGGATGCTTCGAAGGAAAGTCCGGCGAAGGACGAAAAGGGGTTACCGCGGCTTGCTGATGACTTCGCGCCGTCCGCGCATGATGTTCAGGGTGTTGGCGGCCACCTGGCGCAGGCCGCGCACGCCGATCACCATCACGCTCTTGAGGGAGGTGAGCGGCTTGTCGTGCTGGCGGTTGCCCCAGAAACCGATCCAGGCATCTGCGCGCCCGAAGGTCAGGCTGGCCAGCTGGGCCTGCTGGCGCAGGCTGAGTCCGTCAAAGCGCAGGCCCAGGCGGCCGTTGCTGCAAAAGGTGACTTGCGCGGGGAAGCTGCCTTCTTCGTCCGAGCGAAACAGCGTGACATGCACCTGCGAGTCCACATCGAGCGCCAGATCCGGGGGCACGCTCAGGCCAAGACCGCTTTGGGAGAAGTCGTCGGTCTCGCACATGAGGGTGCGACCGTCGGCAAAGCGCAGGGCGGCCGGCAACTTGGCCGTCACCCGAGGTGTGCTGCGCACCTGGCGCGTCTCGCTGGCCACGGCCAGGCTGGCGCTGGTCAGGATGATGTTATAGACCGTCCAGACCATGTTGATCGCCAGCGTGGTGAAAGTCTCGGAGGAGAGGCCCTCCAGCACCATGCGCCACACGCCCACTGCCATGCCCACCAGGTTGAGCACCAGCAAGATCAGGTAGGGACGGGCAATGGACCAGTCGAAGTACGACTGCTCGATGACGCCGCCCTTGGCGGTCACGTTGAATTTCCCCAGCTTGGGGTTCACGAAGGCCACCAGCACCGGGCGCATGATGTACCAGGCCAGCACCGACTCGTAGACCTCGTTCCAGAACGAGTAGCGAAAACGCCCCTGGATGCGCGAGTTGGTCATGCTGGCATGCACCAGGTGCGGCAGCGCGTAGGCCGTGATCATCAGGGCGGATGCATGGAACACGTGGGCGTTGAAGAACAGGTAGGCCAGCGGCGCCGTGAGGAACACCAGCCGCGGCAGCCCGTAGAAGAAGTGCAGCATGGCGTTGAAGTAGCACAGGCGCTGGCCCAGCTTCAGGCCCGGGCCCAGCAGTGGGTTGTCAACGCGGCAGATCTGCGCCATGCCCCGCGCCCAGCGGATGCGCTGGCCTACGTGGCCCGACAGACTTTCGGTCGCCAGGCCCGCGGCCTGAGGCAGCTCCAGGTAGGCGGTGTTGTAGCCCAGGCGGCTCAGCTTGAGGGCGGTGTGCGCGTCCTCGGTCACGGTTTCCACAGCAATGCCGCCGACCTGCATCAGTGGCCCACGCTTGATGACGGCGCACGAGCCACAGAAGAACGCGGCATTCCACAGGTCGTTGCCGTCTTGCACGATGCCGTAGAACAGCTCACCCTCGTTGGGCATCTGGTGGAAGGTTTCCAGGTTCTTCTCGAACGGGTCGGGCGAGAAGAAGTGGTGGGGCGTCTGCAGCATGGCCAGTTTGGGGTCGCGCACGAACCAGCCCATGCAGATCTGCAGGAAGGAGCGGGTGGGAATGTGGTCGCAGTCGAAGATGACGACGTAATCAGAGCCGGTGACGGCCAGCGCCGCATTGATGTTGCCCGCCTTGGCGTGGGCGTTGTTGTTGCGCGTGAGGTAGCCGACGCCCAGCTCTTCGCAAAACGCACGGAATTCCTCGCGGCGTCCGTCGTCGAGCACGTACACGTGCAGCCGGTCGGCGGGCCAGTCCATGTGCATGGCCGAGAACACGGTCTGCTTGACCACTTCCAGCGGCTCGTTGTACGAGGGGATGAACACGTCCACGCTGGGCCAGGAATCGACGTCCGGCGGCATGGGCACGGGGCGGCGCTGCAGCGGCCAGGCCGTCTGGAAGTAGCCGATCAGCAGCACCAGGAAGGCGTACAGCTCTGCCGCCAGCAGGCCCAGGCCGAAGAACGCGTCGATCACGTTGGTGAAGCCGATGGTGTCCGTCACGCGCCAGTACATGTAGCGCGTGGATGCGGTGATCGACAGCACGATCATCGCCAGCGTGGACAGCCGGCCCGGCGTGCGGTTGAGCAGCATGGCCGCGAAGAAGCAGCCCGCCGAGAAGATGAGCTGCCCCTGCAGGTTCATGGGCACGCTGACCACGATGGCAAACAGCAAGGCTGCCAGCAACACCGCAGCCAGCCGCACGAATGGGTGGTTCCACCAGGGCAGATCCGCCAGCATGTGCACGCGCATGCGCCAGCGCGCCTCGAAGCTGTTGGGGTTGCGGTCGGCGATCTCGTCGGCGGCGGTTTTGTGATCCGTGGCCATGGTGGTTCCTATGCCGGCTGCAAAGCGGCTTGCATCCGCGCGGTGAGAAAGTCGGCGCAGGCCATAAAGTCATGGCTGGCCTGGCTTTGCGCGCTGTGATCGAGCACGCTGACGCCCAGCGCAAGCGCTTCGGGCACCGCTTCATCGGCATGAATCACCCCGGCAAAGTGCTGCCCCACGCCTTCGCGCAGCACGCGCAGGATGTCCTGCGACAGCTGGCGCCCGGAGTTGAGCTGGCTAAGCAGATAGAACGCATCGATAAAGTCGGTGCGCGGTGCGCAATGGGTTTGAACCAGCCGCTGCATGAGCGGCAGCGTGGCGTAGGACGCTGCATCGGCCAGCAGCACCACCATCACCCATTGGGTGACGCCCAGTGCCTGACGGCCGTACAGCGATGGCCCGGGGGGCGTATCCAGCAGCACCAGCGCATCTTCAGGCAGGTGCAGCGTTTGCAGTTGCTCGCGCAGCCTGTTGGGACGGGCGCTGATGTGCGCTTCCAGCGTGGCCCGGTCTTCCTCGGTGATCACGCCGTAGGGCAGCAGGTACAGGCCGGGCTGGCGCTCGAAGCACACGTCGCGCCAGTCCTGGCCGGCCAGGGTGGCGCGTGACAGTCCGCGCAACTCATGCGGCCCCAGGCCCATGTGCAGCGCAAGCGCGTTTTGCGGATCCAGGTCGATAGCCAGCACGGTACGGCCCGTGCGCCGGGCCAGTGCGACAGCCAGGTTCTCGGTCACCGTGGTTTTGCCCACACCTCCTTTGGCCGATGCGATGGTCAGAATGTTCATGGATGGTTTCTCGTGCCCAGCAGGCGGGCAAACACTTGGCGCAGGCCGGTGGCGGGTGCGGACGGCTGCGCCAGCCGCGCAAGGGGCGACGGGCCTTGCAGCTCGGCCATCGTCTGGGCTGGCACAGGGGCGGGGGGCGCGGCAGATGACCACGTCGCGGGAGCCGGGGCTGCAACGGGTGCAGCAACAGGTGCAGCGGCTGGGGCGGTCGCCAAGACAGCCTGGGCCGGAGCAGAAATAGCGGCGGCGGCAGGTGCGGCTGCGCCCCAGCGCGCGGCCTGCCTTGCGGGCTCGCTGAGGGGTGCCCCGGCATGCCACAAGGGGTGCGCCACAGTCGCTGCTGCGTGGGCGCCGGATTGCGCTGCGGCGGCCACTGGCTGGACAGGCGCCATCGCTGCCGCCGGCGCGGCAGCCGCAACTGGCGCCGCCAGTTCATGCAGGAGCAGGGGAGCCGGTGCCGCTGCAGGCGTCGGCTGCGTAACCGTGGCCAAGGCATGCGCCGCAGGCCAGGGGGGCGTTGCGCCCGCAGGCGCAGCGTCCAGGCGTGGCTCGATACGTTGGTCGACCGGAGCTACCGGAGCTGTCTGCGCCACGGGTGCGGCCGCTGGCTGTTGAAGCTGTTGAACCAGAACCGGCGCTTGTGTCTGCCATTGCGGAGGGGGAGCGCCCGTCGCTTCACCCGGGCGCACAGCGGGCACCTCTTGCGGCAGCGCCTCCAATGCGTTGATGAGCGGCCAGCGCCCACGCGCCGCATCCGCCTCGCGCGAGCGCGTCAGCTCCCGGTAGGTGTCGGGTTTGCCGCCAAACTCTTGGTACAGGCTGAAAATGTCATTGGGCTGCTGCATGTCGATGTCCTTTCCACCAGGCGGTCATGTCAGGCCGCGACCAGTCGCAGGCGCACGCTGCCCTGCGCATCCGCCGCTGTCACCACGTCCACCCGTAGCCCCTCGGCGCCGGCGGCGGCAAACCAATGCTGGTAAACCCCCTGCAAAAAGCCGCAGGCCCAAGGCACCTGTGCCTCGCCGAAAGCCGCCGCAAGGGGCGAAAAATGGTGCGTCACTTCGATGCCCTCGCTGGTCTGGCCCAGCTCGGCCCAGCCCCATTCGAGCAAGTCCCACACGCGGTTCATGTCTTGCTGAAGCTCTTGCACCGTCTCGCAGGCGTTCAGCGGGTGCGCGGCAGCAAAGCGCACGCCGATGCGCGCCATGAGTGTGGTCAGCTCTTGTGCCGGCAGGGCCGATGCGAATTCATCGCCCATCGCCGCCAGAAAACCGCGCCACTGGCGTGAGCACTGCAGCTGGTGCAGGTGGGCAATCTTCATCAGTGGGGAGGATGCGGCGGATTCGGTGGTCAATGGGATCATGGATAGCGCAAATGCGCGAGCGCGCAAGCGTTAATGGTGTAACACAATATTTTCTCAATAAATATCTACTATCGGCAATAGCAAGTCAATACTATTGACAGAAACCCGAGGTGGTGCTGTGTTAAACCAACATCGGCGCCGCTGCCGCCCTGTCTGGGCGCAGGCACCAGAGGGTGCCAGAAAATCAGGCAACGCCTCCGCCCTCCGGTAATGCCCACCGCTGTCAGCGGGCCCAGGCCGGCCTCTCCGGCCTCTCTTTTGGCGAAGCACAGCTGGGCGATGGGGTGTGGCCACGGCTATTCGCTGGAGCAACATGCACAATCTCGGACAATTGACGCACTGCGGTGCAGCGTCGGTGACGAAGTCCCTTGTCATGTCGGGTTTTGGAGACATGGGCGGCGGCCTCTCGTCCAGGATCGCCTCGGGGAGCAGGTCTTTGGGGTTCTTTTTTTTGGGTAACCTGCTTTCAGCAGTTCTGAGTCATGCCTCATCAATCGGATCAACGGCACGCCGCCGAGTGGCGCCAATTGCTGCTCAGCCACAGCCTGGCGGTGCGCCAGCAGGTGAGCGCGCTGGCTGCTGCGCAGTGCGATGCACTGGCCAGCCACTTTTACGAGCAGATGATGCGTGATCGGGCTGCCTCGGTCTTTTTGTCGCACGAGCAGGTGCACAGCCGCCTGCACGCGTCCATGCAGGCCTGGCTGGTGGCGGTGTTTGCGCAGCAGCCTGACGACGACCTGATGCCCCTGGTGGCGCAGCAAAAGAAGATCGGTGAAGTGCATGCCCGCATCGACGTGCCTATGCATCTGGTGCTGCGTGGCGCCCGCACCCTGAAAGAGAAAATGCATGTCCTGCTGCAAGACGATGCGGTGTGCCAGGCGGCGGATCGCCCGGGCGCGCTGCAACTGGTCGCCCGGGTGCTGGACTTGGCCATGGAAGTCATGAGCCAGGCCTATTCCAGCTCGCGCGAACGCAACTCGCGCGCCCAGGAGGCCTACCGCCTGTTTGCCGTGGCGCAAAACGTTTCCACCGAGCGCGAGCGCCGCCGCGCCGCCTTGCTCGACTGGGAAAACCAGCTCATGTTCGACCACGCCGTGGGTCTGCAATCGGGGCAGCTGCCGCGCCTGGGCGCATCGGAGTTCGGCCTGTGGTTTCGCCACAAGGGCACGCATGTGTTCCAGGGCGCTGCAGAGACCGAGGCCATCCTGGGTGCCATACAGCACATTGACGAGGCCGTGTTGCCCGCCTTTGCCTTGCCCGGAGGCGAAGCCGAGCGCATCGCACGCCTGCGTGATCTGCGCGAGAGCTGCAAGCGCATTGCCTTCCAGCTGAACACCTTGTTCGAGCAAAACACCGAGCTCGAATCCGGACGCGACGTGCTCACGCGGCTGCTCAATCGCAAGTTTCTGCCCGTGGTGCTGGGCAAGGAAGTCAACTACGCGCGCACCAGCGGTGTCAGCCTGTCGGTGCTGGCCATCGACATTGACCATTTCAAACAGATCAATGACACCTACGGCCATGCTGCCGGAGACAGCGTGCTGCAGCACCTGGCCGGTCTGCTCACCCACCACACCCGCGGCGGCGACTATCTGTTTCGGCTGGGCGGTGAAGAATTCTTGCTGCTGCTGGTGGACACCCCGCTGGCGGGCGCGCAGCGCGCTGCGCAAAAGCTGTGCAGGCAGGTGGCTGCCGAAGTGTTTTCGCTGCCCAACGAGCAGACCCTGCATGTCACCGTCAGCATCGGCGTGGCTGCCTTCAACGGCCACCCTGACTATCAGCATTTGCTCAACCGCGCCGATGCTGCCCTCTACCAGGCCAAGCATGCCGGCCGTAACAGCGTGATGGTGGCGGCCGATTGACCCGCGGTGCAGCGCAAAGGCTGGCGAATGACTGTTTTGCTATTTAATATATAGCTGCTTGCGCTTGTTTTATAAGCGCTTGACGCATATTTGACAGTTAAAGAAGGGCTGCCCTTCAGACACAACCCGCCCGCGCTGCCATTCCCAGCCCCATCGGAAAATCCGGGTTAATCCGTTACGTCCGCCGCCGCAATCACCCCGCCGCCCAGGCACACCTCGCCGTCGTACAGCACGGCGCTTTGCCCCGGCGTGACGGCCCACTGCGCATCGGAAAAGTGCAGGCTGAAACCCGCAGCATCGGCTCGCTCCACCATGCACGCCGCATCCTGCTGCCGGTAACGCGTCTTGGCCGCGTAGGTGCCGGGTGCGGGCGCGGCACCGGCAATCCAGCTGGCATCCTGCGCATCCAGCCGATGCGACAGCAGCCAGGGATGGTCGTGCCCCTGCACCACGCGCAGCGTGTTGGTCTCCAGCTCTTTGCGCGCAACAAACCACGGCGCATGCTCGCCGCCGCCGCGCTGCGCGCCCTTCTCTTTCACGCCGCCAATGCCCAGCCCCTGGCGCTGGCCCAGCGTGTAAAAGCTCAGGCCCACATGCCGCCCCAGCTTGCGCCCGCGGTCGTCCAGAATGGGGCCGGGCGCATGGCTGATGTAGCGGTTCAAAAACTCGCGAAACGGCCGCTCGCCAATGAAGCAGATGCCGGTCGAATCCTTCTTCTTGGCATTGGGCAGACCGATTTCCTCGGCAATGCGGCGCACCTCGGTCTTGTGCAGCTCGCCCACCGGGAACAGCGTCTTGGACAGCTGCGCCTGCGTCAAACGGTGCAAAAAATAGCTCTGGTCCTTGGACGGGTCCAGCCCCTTGAGCAGCTCGAACAAGCCAGTGGCGGCGTTGTGCCGCACGCGCGCGTAGTGCCCGGTGGCAATCTTCTCGGCGCCCAGGCGCATGGCGTGGTCGAGAAAGGCCTTGAACTTGATCTCGGCATTGCACAGCACATCGGGGTTGGGCGTGCGCCCGGCCTGGTACTCACGCAGAAACTCGGCAAACACGCGGTCTTTGTAGTCGGCGGCAAAGTTGACGTGCTCGATCTCGATGCCGATCACATCGGCCACGGCGGCGGCGTCCACGAAGTCGATGTTGGACGAGCAGTATTCGCTGTCGTCGTCATCTTCCCAGTTCTTCATGAAGATGCCGACCACCTCGTGGCCTTGTTGTTTGAGCAGGTAGGCGGTCACGGCGGAGTCCACGCCGCCCGAGAGGCCGACGACAACGCGCTGTTTGGTAAGGGCAGTCATCACCCGGATTGTATTTTTGATGGGCGGGGCGCCTTGCGCGGGTGTGTGGAACGCGGAGCAGTCCGCAGGGAATGCACCCGGTAGGGTCTAGGGTTGGCGGCTATCGGCCATGAGCGGAAATCCACTCAGAGATGACGTAGGTCTGTTGGGGATCGGAAGGGACCTTCGCGACGCACAAATCAAGGCACTCTAGAACACCACTAAACTGGCCCCCGATAGTAAAAAAGAGGGGGAAGCATGAAAATTCAGTGTGTTGAGCGCGATATCCGCCAGGTGTTGGAGTCAGGGACATACCTAATCCCACGTTTCCAGCGGCCCTTCTCTTGGGACAAAGAGAACGTTGAGGAGTTCTGGGTCGATAGCACAGCAGAGGTCAAGAAGGATTACTTTATCGGAGCCTTTGTCTCATACAACATTTCCAGCTCTTCCTATGGCTTGGTCGATGGCCAGCAGCGCCTAACTACCATCACCATTGCACTGTGTGCTATCCGGGACAAGTTCATGGAGTTGGGCCACGATGCCCTGGGCAAGGGTGTGCATCGACTTATTGAAACGCGCGATCTCAACGACCAGGCCCAATTCGTCCTCAAAACGGAAACCTCTTACCCGTACCTGCAAGCCAAGATTCAGAGCCTGGAGAAGGAAGACTCTGACATAGATGCCGGCGAGGAAGAGAGGGCTATCAGTGTGGCCTATCAGACCCTGGCGAGCTTCATCGAGGACGGCGTGGATGCGGCCATTGCGAAGGTGGATCCATCCAAGGCCAAGGCCACTGGCAGGAAGTGGTTGGAGCAAGCTCGTAATAAGCTTTTGGGGCTCAAAGTCATTTCAATCACGCTGGACAACCAGGATGATGCGTACCTGATCTTCGAGACGCTGAACACCCGTGGTAAGGACCTGACGGCCGCAGACCTGGCGAAGAATCACTTCTTGCGACTGTTGCCCAACAAGGGCAAGGCGCTGGACAGACCGAAGGATCACTGGATGGAGATTCAGTCCACGTTGGATGAGGCGGATCGCCCCATCCAGATTGATCTTGCCCCCGTATTCCCGGACCCGTCCTATTCGCAACGTAACGCCGAGCCCTTGGCGGGTGAGTGGCGTGCTTGGGCAGCCTGATGCCGCCGGAACTCTCGGGGTGAACGCATTTTCAACG
>NZ_JBFWLZ010000030.1:0-39137 GCF_050251835.1 Diaphorobacter sp.
CCCAGGCCGCCGAAGCGCACCGCCTGGCGCCCGAGCCAGCCGCCACGCTGCGCGAAGGGCGCCCCACCAAGCGTGACCGGCGCAGCCTGGACGACGTGCGCCGCGGCTGGGGCGACCGCTGGAGCGCGTCGGTGGACGACAGATAAAGGTGTTTCAGGCCTCCAGCGCTTTTGTGACAAGCGCTAGCAGCTACATTATCAATAGCAAAAACAACACGCCACCATGCTCTACAACGCCCTTTTGCTCGCCCATGTCCTGTCTGTCATCGTGTGGATCGGTGGCATGGTTTTCTCGCACTTCTTTTTGCGCCCTGCCGCGCAGATGCTGGAGCCGCCGCAGCGTGTGCGGCTGATGCACGGCGTGCTGCAGCGCTTTCTGGGCGCAGTGGCAGTGGCCGCCGTGGTGGTGCTGGCCAGCGGCCTGGGCATGATCGGCGTGGCGCGTGCCGCCGCGGCAAATGCGTTTGCCATGCCGCTGGACTGGACCATCATGGCCACGATAGGCCTGGTGATGATGGGTATCTTTGGCTTCATCTACCTCGTCCTGCTCAAACGGCTGGGGCAGGCCGTCGCTGCATTCGACTGGCCCGCTGGCGGACAGGCGCTGGCGCGCATCCGCACCCTGGTGGGCGTGAACCTGCTGATCGGCGTGCTGATCGTGGCGCAGACGCTGCTGCTGTAAGTGTTCACCCGCCCGGTTGCGGGGGGGGGGGGGACGACTGGATGAATGGTAGGCCGTGCAGGGCTCGAACCTGCGACCAAAGGATTCAAGTTTGCGCGGGTTTCCCCGCTCCTTGGACTATCTCACCGCCCACAGCCGGACTGTTGGGGCGCCGGGCGCTCGGGGGACGCTTATCGGATGGGCTCCTCACGTCCTAGTCTCTGCACCTTCCCGCCTACCGGTCTTGCGACCTGCCTTTCGGCGGGCTTGGCTCAAGGTTGCCTTGGCTTGCGCTGTAGGGTTCCTTGAATTCACCCGGTTTTCCGATGGGGCTCTCGCCCCATGGTCACCATTTTGATGAGTCCTCTGCTCTAACCAACTGAGCTAACGGCCCATTCATACCAAAGTCGCTATTGTGCCCGCTCAGTGCGGCCGTTTCGGTCATGCCGGGCGTGCTTTTTTGATGTGCGCCCGCTCCAGCACGCCGGCTAACGGTGGCTGAGCGCGTTGGAGACCAGCCGGGAGGTGATGTCCACGATCTGGATCATGCGGTCGTAGGGCATGCGCGTGGGACCAATGACGCCCAGCGTGCCGACCACCTGGCCATCCACCTCATACGGTGCACTGACCACCGACAGCTCTTCAAAAGGCACCACCTGGCTTTCGCCGCCGATGAAGATGCGCACGCCCTCGGCGCGGCTGGAGATGTCCAGCAGGCGCAGGATCTGCGTCTTTTGCTCAAACAGGTCGAAGGCGCGGCGCAGGTGGCCCATGTCGCTGGAGAAGTCGCTCACCGCCAGCAGGTTGCGCTCGCCGGAGATCACAACCTCTTCCTGCGACTCGGTCATGGCCTCGGTGCCCACGTTGACGGCGGCCTGCATCAGGGCGGCAATCTCGCCGCGCAGGGTGTCCACCTCCAGCTTCAGGCGCTCGCGCACCTGCTCCATGGCCAGGCCGGCGTAGTGGGCGTTAAGGAAGTTGGCGGCCTCGATCAGCTGCGACTGCGAGTAATCGGACTCGGTGAAGATCACGCGGTTTTGCACGTCGCCGTCGGGCGAGACAATGATCACCAGCAGGCGCCGCTCGGACAGGCGCAGAAACTCGATGTGCCTGAACACCGACGCCCGCCGCGGCGCCATCACCACGCCCACAAACTGCGACAGGCTCGACAGCAGTTGCGCGGCATTGGCAATCACTTTTTGCGGCTGCTCCGGCTTGATCTGCACGGCGGGCAGCTGATCGTGCTGCACGGTGAGCATGGTGTCCACAAACAGCCGATAGCCCTTGGCCGTGGGCACACGGCCGGCCGACGTGTGGGGGCTGGCAATCAGCCCCAGCTCTTCCAGGTCCGCCATCACATTGCGTATGGTGGCGGGCGACAATTCCAGGCCGGACGCCCGCGACAGAGTTCTGGAGCCCACCGGCTGGCCGTCGGCGATGTAGCGCTCGATCAGAGCTTTAAGCAACAACTTGGAGCGATCATCAAGCATCAAATCATTTTAATGATGTAATTTCTGCATGAAGTCCATCTTTCGCCGCGTCGCACTCATAGGCAAGTACCAGGGTCCTGACGCGGGCCCGGCGCCAGACAACGCGCGGCAGATCATCGAAAGCATTGCCCAGTTCATCACCCAGCAGGGGTGCGAGCTGGCCCTGGAGGCCGAGACCGCCGCCAACACCGGGCTGGTCCAATACCACACGCTGGATGTGGACGGCATCGGCGAGCAGTGCGACCTGTGCCTGGTGGTGGGGGGCGACGGCACCATGCTTGGCGTGTGCCGCCGGCTGGCCGGCTACGGCACTCCGCTGGTCGGCATCAACCAGGGGCGGCTGGGCTTCATCACCGACATTCCGCCGCAGGGCTACCAGGACGCACTGACCCCCATCCTGCAAGGCGATTACGAAGAAGACCAGCGCCCGCTGATGGTGGCGCGCGTGATGCGCGGCGGCGAATGCGTGTTCGAGACCGTCGCGCTCAACGACGTGGTCGTCAACCGCGGCTCCACCGCGGGCATGGTGGAGCTGCGGGTGGAGGTGGACGGCGTGTTCGTGTCCAACCAGCGCGCCGATGGCCTGATCGTGGCCTCGCCCACGGGCTCCACCGCGTATTCACTGTCGGCGGGCGGGCCCATGCTGCACCCATCGTTGCCGGGCTGGGTGCTGGTGCCGATTGCGCCGCACACGCTGTCCAACCGCCCCATCGTGCTGTCCGACGCGACCGAGGTGGCCATCGAAGTCGTGGGCGGGCGCGACATCAGCGCCAACTTCGACATTCAGTCGCTCAAGCCATTGCAACATGGCGACCGCATACTGGTGCGCCGCTCTGCGCACAGCGTGTGCTTTTTGCACCCGCGCGGCTGGAGCTACTTTGCCACTTTACGCAAAAAACTGCGCTGGAACGAAGGAGGTTCCTGAACATGGCCCTGAGGCGGATCGCACTGACCGACTTCGTGATCGTGCAATCGCTGGACCTGGATCTGCACACCGGCTTCACCGTGCTCACCGGTGAGACGGGCGCGGGCAAGTCCATTCTGATCGACGCGCTGCAGCTGCTGCTGGGCGCGCGCGCCGACACCGGTGTGATCCGCGAAGGCGCGCAGCGCACCGACATCAGTGCCGAGTTCGACCCCGGCGCACCCGCGCTGGCCGCCTGGCTGGATGAAGCGGGCTTCCCGTGCGACGACACCCTGCTGCTGCGCCGCACCGTGGATGTGCAGGGCAAAAGCCGCGCCTGGATCAACGGCACGCCGGCCACCGCGGCGCAAATGCGCGCCGTGGGCGATCACCTGCTGGACATTCATGGCCAGCACGCCTGGCAAAGCCTGACGCGCCCCGACGCCGTGCGCGGCCTGCTGGACGCCTACGCAGGCGCGCAGGCCCAGCCCCTGGCGGCTTTGTGGGCCAGCTGGCGCGACGCGCAGCAGGCGCTGGCGCAGGCCCGCGCAGCGCAAGACACACTGCAACAAGAACGCGAGCGCCTGCAGTGGCAGATCGGCGAAGTGGACAAGCTGGCGCCGCGCGAGGGCGAGTGGGACGAGCTCAACGCCGAGCACGCACGCCTGTCCAACGCCCAGGCCCTGCTGGACAACGCCCTGGCCGCCCTGGCCGCGCTGCAGGGCGACGACGCGGGCAGCGCCCAAGGCGCGCTGGGCACATTGGCCCAGGCCCAGCACCTGCTGCAAGACTACGAGCATGTGGACGCATCGTTTCGCGCCATGAACGAAGTGCTGACCTCCTGCATCGCCCAGGCGGGCGATGTGGCGCATTCACTGCAAGGCTACCTGCGCCATGCCGAGCCCGACCCTTACCAGCTGCAGCAACTCGACGAGCGCGTGTCGCAGTGGATGCAGCTGGCGCGCCGCTACAAGCGCACCCCGCCCGAACTGCCAGCGCTGCTGCAAGGCTGGCAGGACACCCTGCAACGCCTGGACAGCGCCGCCGACCTGGCCGCGCTGCAGGCGGCCGAGCAGACCCACGCCGCGGCCTATCACAAGGCCGCCCGCGCCGTGTCGCAGCAGCGCGCCAAGGCCGCGCCGCAGCTGGCGCAGGCCATCACCCGCGCCATGCAGGGCCTGGGCATGACGGGCGGGCGCTTTGAGGTGCAGCTGGACAAGGCCGAGCCCGGCCCGCATGGCATCGACCAGGTGAGCTTTCTGGTCTGCAGCCACCCGGGCATGACGCCCCGCCCCGTGGCCAAGGTGGCCTCGGGCGGCGAGCTGTCGCGCATTGCGCTGGCGATCTCCGTCACCACCAGCGAGCTGGGCGAGGCGCCCACGCTGATTTTTGACGAAGTGGACTCGGGCGTAGGCGGCGCCGTGGCCGAGACCGTGGGCCGGCTGATGCAGCAACTGGGCCGCGCGCGCCAGGTGCTGGCCGTCACCCACCTGCCCCAGGTGGCCGCCTGCGCCGACCACCACCTGGTCGTCTCCAAGCACCGGCACGCCGCCGGCACCACCAGCGGCGTTACCGTGGCCGACGCCGAGCAGCGCGTGGCCGAAGTGGCCCGCATGCTGGGCGGCGAGCGCCTGTCACCCACCACGCTGGCGCATGCCCGCGAGATGCTGCAGGGCGCCGCGGCGCCGGCAGCGTGAGACAAGTGATGAGCAAGCCCGAGAACCCCCTCGAAGTCGTCGTCATCACGGGCATGTCCGGCTCGGGCAAGTCCGTCGCGCTGCACGCGCTGGAAGACGCAGGCTACTACTGCGTGGACAACCTGCCACCCGAGCTGCTGACCGCATTCGTGGCGCTGGAGCATGCACACCACGGCCACCGCGTGGCCGTTGCGATGGACGTGCGCAGCGCCACCGCCCTGCCCTTACTGCCCAGGCAGCTGGCCAGCCTGCGTGAGCAGGGCGTGCAGCTGCGCCTGCTGTTTCTGGACGCCTCCACCGGCACGCTGGTGCGGCGCTTTTCAGAGACCCGCCGGCGCCACCCGCTGTCGGGCGACGAACTGCTGGAAGGCCGGCAAGCCCTGGTGCAGACGCTGGAGCTGGAGCGCGAGCTGCTGGCCGAGCTGCGCGAGCAATCGCACGTCATCGACACCGGCAGCCTGCGCCCGTCGCAGCTGCTGAGCTACGTCAAAGACCTGCTGGCCGTGCCGCCCAGCCACCTGACCCTGGTGTTTCAGTCCTTTGCCTTCAAGCGCGGCATTCCGTTTGATGCGGACTACGTCTTTGACGTGCGCATGCTGCCCAACCCGCACTACGAGCCCGAACTGCGCGAGCTGACCGGCAAGGATGCGCCCGTGGCCGACTACCTGCACCAGCAGCCCGAAGTGGGGCTTATGCTGTCGCACATTGCCCGGTTTCTCGACCAGTGGCTGCCCGCCCTGGCGCAAAACCACCGCAGCTACGTGACCGTGGCCATTGGCTGCACCGGCGGGCAGCACCGCTCGGTGTACCTGGTGGAGCAACTGCACGCGCGCTTTGCCGGCACGTGGAACACGCTGCTGCGCCACCGCGAACTGGACAGCCCGGCGGTCAAAAAGCTGCGCGGCTGACAGCCACCGGCGCGCGGCGCGGCTGCAGCGGGCAGGCCGGGTCGGTGTAGCCCGGCGTGGACGGATGGCCGGGCGCAACCAGGCTGTCGATGAGCGCCTCGTCCTCGGGCGTGACGGCGCAATGCAATGCGGGCAGGTAGTCCTGCCACTGCGCCAGCGTGCGCGGCCCGGCAATCACCGAGCTGACGCTGCGGTGCGCCAGCACCCAGTCACCTTGTTGCCCAGGCACAGGGCAGAGACTTGCAGCTGGCTTTTGCCAAGAAAGCGGCAATGCACGGGGTGACTTTCACTATTAAAACAATAGCTGTTAGCGCCTGAATTACCTGCGCTTGCGGCCAATTTGGCCAAAACCCTGGTTTGCCTCAGTAATGCGGCGGCAGCTCGTCGCGCAGGTTGCGCACCGCTGCGCCGCCGCCCTCGGGCTGCTGCTGGCGCAGTTGCACCACCTCGCGCACCAGCTGGTCGATTTGCTGCTGCTGGCGGTAAATGGTCAGGTTGAGCTGGTCCAGCAGGTCTTCCGTATAGGCGGCCTTGACCTCCAGCGCCTCCAGGCGTTGTTCCAGCTGCTGCGCGTGGCTAACGTTATCGGACATACCCGTTCAAGCGGCCAGCGCCTGCGCCAGTCGCGCCACGCCTTCGCGGATCTTGTCCACGTCGGCCGTGGCAAAAGACAGGCGCAGCGTGGATGCATCGGGGTTCTGGCTGAAGAACGGTGCGCCCGGCACAAAGGCCACGCCCTTGTCGATGGCGCGCCGGGCCAGCGCGCCCGCATCGCGCTCTTGTCCGCGCGCGCCCGTCAGGCGCACCCACAAGAACAAGCCACCGCGCGGCGGCACAAACTCCACCGCGTCGCCCAGCTGGTCGCGCAGCGCGTCGCCCATGGCCTGGGCGCGCTCGGCGTACACGGCGCGCACACGCGCCAGCGTGGCAGGCATGGCGCCGCTTTGCAGGTAGTGCGCAGCGGTGGCCTGGGCGTAGGTGCTGGTGTGCGCGTCAGAAAACTGCTTGCACATCACCGCGCGCGCCAGCAAGCCGGGCGGGGCGATCAGCCAGCCCACGCGCAGGCCGGGGCTGAGCACCTTGCTCAGGCTGCCGCAGTGCGCCAGCCATTCGCGGCTGCCCGGCACCTGCGCCGACAGCGCCAGCAGGCTGGGCGGCGGTGGCTCGTCAAAGTACAGGTCACCGTAGGGGTCGTCCTCCACCACCAGCACCTGGTGGCGGGCGGCCAGCTCCAGCACGCGCTTGCGGCGCTCCAGGCTCAGTGTGGCGCCGCTGGGGTTGCCGAAGGTGGGAATCAGGTACACCAACCTGGGGGCGTGCTCCACGATCAGCCGCTCCAGCGCGTCGGGCTGCACGCCCTCGCCGTCGATGGGCGCGCTGATCACCTCGGCGCCGTACAGCCTGAAGCACTGGATGGTGGCCAAAAACGTAGGCCCCTCGACGATCACCTTGTCGCCGGGGTTGATCATGGTCTTGCCGATCAGGTCCAGCGCCTGCTGGCTGCCGGTGGTGACGATGAGCTGCTCAGGCGCCAGGCCCGGCACGCCCTTGGCTGCCATGAAGGCCGTCAGCTGCTCGCGCAGCGGCTGGTGGCCCTCGGTGGCGCCGTACTGCAGCGCGGCGCCGGGCTCGTCGGTCAAAGCGGCATGGCTGGCAGCGCGGATGCCGGCCACGTCAAACAGGGCGCTGTCTGGAAAGCCCCCCGCAAAGCTGATGATGCCGGGCTTGCCCAGCAGCTTGAAAAGCTCACGAATGGCCGAGGTCTCGACCTGATTCAAGCGGTCTGCAAATTTCATCCCAGAAAACCCTTTGTGCAAATCTGATGTCCTGCCAGCCCGTCTGCGCGGTAGGGCAGCGCAAACGGCCATTGTGCTACCGCGCTGGCGCCCCCGCAGGCAACGGTGCGCCGCAGGCCCTGCGCGCGGCGACAATCGCCACCCATGAAGTCCCGCGACATTGCCCCCTTCTTCGCCACACTGAAGGCCGCCAACCCGCAGCCCAACACCGAGCTGGAATACACCACCGTGTTCGAGCTGCTGGCCGCCGTGCTGCTGTCGGCCCAGGCGACCGATGTGGGCGTGAACAAGGCCACGCGCCGGCTTTTTCCCGTGGCGGGCACTCCGCAAGCCATTCTGGATCTGGGCCTGGAGGGACTGGAGGGTTACATCAATACCATCGGGCTGTATCGCACCAAGGCCAAAAACCTGATGGCCACTTGCCGCATTCTGGTGGAGCAGCACGGCGGCCAGGTGCCGCGCACGCGCGAGGCTCTTGAAGCCCTGCCCGGCGTGGGCCGCAAGACGGCCAACGTGGTTCTGAACGTCGCCTTCGGCCAGCCGACGATGGCCGTGGACACGCACATCTTCCGCGTGAGCAACCGCACCGGCCTGGCGCCCGGCAAGACGCCGCTGGCGGTGGAAATGCAGCTAATGAAGCGCGTGCCCGCGCAATACGCCGTGGATTCGCACCACTGGCTGATCCTGCTGGGCCGCTATGTCTGCCAGGCGCGCAAGCCGCGCTGCTGGGAATGCGTGGTGGCGCCGTATTGCGACTACCGGCCCAAGACGCCGGCGCCTTGATTACTACAATATTGATAGCTTGCAGCGCTTTTCCAGAGCGCGCTACAAGCCAAAATGAGTCAAACTTTCAACCGCGGGCCACGGCCAGCGCGCGCAGCCAGGCGACAAAGGCTTCTTCAAAGATGTCGCCGGCGGCTACGGCGAGCATGGTCCGCACGCACGAAGCGTCATCCGCAGCCAGCGTCCAGCGTCTATGCCTGGAGCGCTTGCCCCCCCGCAAAACCCGCCCATGGGGAAACCATGCAATGCAGCCCCAGATCGCCTGCGGTTGCCGCCAGCGACGCCCGAAACCACCGCCTGTCGGCATGGCGACTCCGCCCATCCCTTTGGCGGGCTCCAGATCGGCGCACGCCACATAACATCGTGGCCATGCAAACGCTGCACAAACTTTGCCTCTCGCGCATACGCCAGCGCAGCCCCGCAAGGGCGCCCATGCGCGGCTTCACAGCCATTGAGCTGATGGTCACCGTGGCCATCCTGGCCGTTCTCGCCTCGCTGGCAGCGCCCAGTTTCACGCCCGTCATCGAGCGCTGGCGCGTGCGCAGCGCAGTGGAGGGACTGCAATCCACCATCTACTACGCACGCTCCGAGGCCATCAAGCGCGGCGGCGGTGTGGTGATACAAAAAAACCCGAACACCGCTCAGTGCACGACGAGCGCCAACCAAGAATGGGACTGCGGCTGGTTCGTCTGTGAAGACGTCAACAACGACGGTGTCTGCAACGCCACAGAGCCCGTGTTGCAGCGCTTTGACACCCCCTCACAGGTAAACGTCACCCGCACCAGTGGCGGCGCGACCATCATCCTGAACCGCTGGGGCCTGGTGGATGGCGCCTGGCTCGGCTTCAGCCTGGTACCGTTCAACAAGTCCACCTCCGACCTGGCCGCCCGCGGCGTCTGCATGAGCATAGGCGGACGCCTCAGGGTCATTCCACCGCAGGACATTCCGTGCTCTGCCTCAAACTCATGAAACCCGCACCCTTGCACCGCCAGCGCGGTATCACGCTGATTGAATCTCTGGTGGCCATCGTCATCGCGGCACTGGGCATTTTGGGCATTCTGGGCGTGCAGATGCGCACCCTGACCGACACCCAGACCACCGTGCGCCGCGCACAGGCCATCCGCCTGATTGAGGATCTTGGCGAGCGCATGAAAGTTAGTCCCAATGCACTTGCCGAAATCAACAGCTACGTGTCGCCATTCAACGCCACGCCTGCAGCCAGCGACTGTCAAACCAAAACCTGCACACGGTCTGAACTGGCCGCGCATGACGTGGCTGCCTGGAAGCAAACCGTAGCCAGCACCCTGCCCCTGGGCCGCGCCAGCATCTTCTTGCCACCAGGCGAGACCGACCCCGCCAACCGCCGCCAGCTGGGCGTAATGATCAGCTGGCGCGAGAACGAGCGCGACATCGACAACGCGGCCGACGAGCTGCTCTACAGGAACAACATCGACGCTTCCAGATTCCTCGCCGCTGACGGCACCTTCAAGGAGGGCGGCGGCACGGCAGCCACCTGCCCGGCCGACCGTACCTGCCACCTGCAATACATCCCTGTGCCCGCGCGCTGCGCGCCTTACCTCGGCGGCGGGGGCCCAGCACAGTACTACTGCCCGGGATCTTGAAAATGCCATCAAAAACCATAGCTGCCAGCGCTTTTCAAACAAGGCCCACAGGCCAAAAACGCTTGCCAATTTCGCCATGCCGCAGGCGCTCCGAGCGCGGCGTCACACTCATCGAGCTGATGGTGGGCCTGTCCATCGGACTGCTCGTCGTGGCTGTGGCGATGGGCGCGCTGATGGTCTCGCGCGGCGTATCGGGCACGGTAAGCGACGCCAGCAGCATTCAGCAACAGGCGGCCAGCACCATGCGCGTCATCGGCCTGCAGCTGCGCCAGGCGGGCTCGCTGTATCTCAACCCCAACTCCACCAATGCCGCAGCAAACAACGTACCCATGGCGCCAGTGGCCTTCGAGACCGTGGTGCCCGCATCCGGCACCGTCAACGGTTTTGATCCATCTGCCAACACCTTGGGTGGCACCGACACGCCCGTCACACTCAACGTGGGCTACCGCCGTTACAAAGAATCCGTACACAAAATCGCAACGCCCATAGCCTTGGCACGCAACTGCTTGGGCGGCCCTGCAGAAACCAGCGCCGACCAACGGGTGGAAAGCATCTTCCAGCTAGATGGCACCAACCTGCGGTGCCAAGGCAACGGCGCAACCGCGCAGCCCATCGCGCAGAACGTGGCCAACTTTCAGGTGCGCTACCTGCTGCAAGACCTTACCGAGCCCGGCAATGCCAAGATCCAATACGTCACCGCTGGCAACGTGGATCTATGGGCACGGGTGCAGGCCGTGGAGGTTTGCCTGGTGCTCTTCGGCGCGGAGCCCATCGACATGCCCGCCGGCAGCACCTACACCGACTGCGACGGCACTGCGGTGGACATGACCACCTTAACCGGCAACCGCGCCCGGCGCATGCACATCATGTTTCGCAGCGTGTTCCAGATGCGCAGCCAGGGGCTGATTGGCACGGTGCTCTAACACTTTTCCAGAAAAAACACCATGCAACGCATGCCCCCCGACTACCACAGGCGCCAGCAAGGCGTGGCGCTGTTTGTCGTCATCGTCTTCGTCATGCTCTCGATGCTGCTGGCACTGTGGGCATCGCGCACCTCACTGTTCAATGAGCTGGTGGTGGGCAACGACGCCGACTACCAGCGCGCCTTCGAGGCCGCGCAGGCCCTGATACAAGACGCGGAACTGGACATCCGTGGCGAGCGGGCCGATGGCAGCTCTTGCGTGGGGACTGGCGACGTCTGCCGCGCCGGCATTGCCGTCAGATTCCCCCCCGAAGCCAAGGACGTAGGCCCGCTGCTAGCCAACCTGGATCCGCAGCCCACCCAATGCAGCAAGGGCCTGTGCGTCAAGCGCACGGGCAAGCTGGACTTCTGGAACAACAACGACACCACCCAGGGCGTCACCCTGGAGGAAATGACAAAAACGGGCGCACGCTACGGCCAATTCACTGGCGCAGCGGTGGGCAACGAAGACAACCCTGCCAACCCCATCCTGGCCGACACCGGCGCCTTCAACCGTGGTGGCTGGTACTGGATTGAGGTGCTGCCCTATGACGAGAGCAGCAAAAACTCAAACCTCATCGTGGGTGGCCCCAGTAATCTGCTGCCGCTCCACCTGACGCCCAGCGTGGTGTACCGCATCACTGCGGTGGCTTTTGGCCGCAAGACACGCCCCCCGCGAACGGGCGAAACCGGCGCCCAGCCCGTCACCGTGGTGGTGCTGCAGCAAACCTATGCGCGGCAACGGGCCAAGGACTGACGTGTCATCAAAAAAGTGAGCTGCCAGCGCTTACCAGGCAAGCCTAAAAACCATATTTCATCATTGCTAGACAGACAGGAGCACGCCATGCCCCGCAACACGCCCACCCGCTTTCGCAAGACCTTGCTCGCCCTGGCCGCAAGTGCCGCGCTGGCGCCATGCAGCGCCTGGGCGCTGGATTTGGCGCAATCGCCGCCGGGCAGCACTGAGCCTTATGTGCGGCCCAACGTGATCATCTCGATTGACGATTCGGGGAGTATGAATTACCGCCTGAATGCGGAAAGCTCGTACGGTGCTACCAACAACAAAGTTCCCAATGCCGACGGTACCTGGCCACTGACCAGCCGCCGCATCAACGTGCTGAAGTACGCTCTGATTGGAGATGGGGGCGTGGGCGGCGTGATTCGCGACACAGCTGTGCTGCCGGACAAAAAAATCCGCCTGTCCTGGCAAGCCATGCACAACAACGGCAATGCTCCGGGCGCAAGCAGCGTTAACAGCACCAGCATGAATACCAACTCCATGCGCGTGCTGGACAACACCCACCGCACCAACTTCATCAGTTTCATCAATGGCCTGGTGCCCAGTGGCGGCACGCCTTCGCACGAAATGTTCAGCCAGGCCGACAAGTACATGCGACAGCCACTGGGCACCAACAGCCCCTGGGCATCCGAACCTGGTGTCAAAGACACGCCTTATCTGGCTTGCCGCCGCTCTTACCACATCCTGATGACCGACGGCCGCTGGAACGGCACGGCAATTGCCGTGCCCGACAGCGACAAGCGCGACAATGCCACCAACCTGGCTTTGCCCGACGGTATGGTGTACGGCGGTACAGTGGCGGATCAAGCCAAGTCTGCGCTGTACCGCGACAATCGCAGCGGCACCACGCTGGCCGACTGGGCCTTCTACAGCTGGGCCGTACCACCGTCTTTTGCCAGCAGCATGACCGGCACCATGCAGCCCGCCGCTGACTACCGCAAGGCGCCGGCCACAGAAACCTTCACCGACGCCAGCGGCTCCTCAGTCACTCTTGATCGCTACTGGAACCCGCGCTACAACCCGGCCACCTGGCCGCACATGGTGACCTACACCATTGGCTTTAGCGAAATGGCTACCACGTGGCCGGGTGCTTCCACCATCATCAGCCCAACGGATCAAGTGCCTTTTGGCTACGACGGCAGCTTTCCGAATCTGGCCAAGGACGCCCAAGAATGGCCCCTGATGGATGCGGAAAACAAGCGTTCGCTGGACTTGTGGCACGCCGCCCTCAACGGTCGTGGCCGCTTCTACGCGGTTACCAGCGGCGCAGACCTTGAAAAAGCCTTCCGCGACATCTTCGGCCAGATCAACACCGCCACCAACCCCGACCTGACCTCCACAGCCACCAGCGGTGCCAACAACACATTCAACGACGTGGGCAAGTACACCGGTGCCTACGAGCCCACCAACGCATGGAAAGGCTTTGTGACCGCCGAGACCGTGAGGAAAGACGGCACTACGGTGACCGACCCCAGCTGGGGCGGCAAGAACACGGCCGAAAAGCTTGATGCGCTCTACCCCACCAGCGCTGCCAACCGGCTGGTACTGAGCTGGAGCGACCAATGGGTCACCTCCAAGCACAAAGGCGGCGTGCCATTCAAGTGGGCCACTGACCAGACCTACCTTAGTACCGCCCAAAAGGCCATGTTGGGCGACACTGGCTCAGTCGTCAAAACCAACGGCCAGAACAGGCTCAACTACATTCGCGGCGACCGTGGCTTGGAGGGCTCCGACTCCACTGGCTACACCACTGCCAAGCCTTTCCGCGAGCGCAAGAGCATTCAGGGCGACATCATCAACTCCATGGTGTGGTACACCGGTGCGCCTGCCAGCAACTACGCACTGAAGGGTTATGCCGCCTTCACGCGGGACAATGCGGCACGCCCGCCCATGATTTACGTGGGCGGCAACGACGGCATGCTGCATGGCTTTACGGCCAACGCAAGCACTCCGACGGGCACGGACGGCGGCACCGAGAAAATTGCCTACGTACCCCGGGGCGTGATCCCCAAGCTGCCCGAACTCACCGACCCCATCTTCAACGACAAGCACAAGTTTTTTGTCGACGGCTCGCCCATGACCGGCGATGTGGATCTGGGCACAGGCAACCCTGATGACGCCTCCTACATCCCAAACTGGCGCACCCTGCTGGTGGGCGCGCTGGGCGCGGGCGGCAAAGGCTACTTTGTGCTGGATGTGACGAACCCGGCCAGCGGTTTTACCGAAGGCAACGCAAGCACCTTGGTCAAACTGGATCGCACGCGCGGCTCCAGCGAAGCCGCACCCAATTGCGCGGCCATGACCGGCGCCGAAAAAACCGCCTGCGACAAGGCAGTGGATGAAGATAAGGACATTGGCCACATCACCGCCCGTCCCGTGCTGGATGAGAGCAACCCGATGCGTACGACGCAGATCACGCGCATGAACAACAACCGCTGGGCAGTGGTGCTGGGCAATGGCTACAACAGCACCAACCAACGGCCCGTGCTGCTGATTCAGTACCTGGACGGCGCCCAGGAGCTGCAGCGCATTCCCGTCACCACCGATGCCGCGGGCACGGGCAAGGCCACGGACAACGGCCTGTCCGCGCCGCGTCTGGTCGACCTGAACGGGGACGGAAGCCCCGACATAGCCTACGCCGGCGACAACCGGGGCAATCTGTGGAAGTTCGACCTCACCAACGTGAACGAGGCCCAATGGGGCGTGGCCCTGGGCGGGTCGCCGCTGTTCACGGCCAGGGGGCCAACGGCATTGGGTTCTACCTCGCGTCCCAATATCCAGCCAATCACCATTGCACCCACCGTGCGCGCCAACGACCGCACCGATTGCGAAATCGTCAGTGGCAAATGCAAGACGGGCACAGAAGTCGCCGTCGGCGGCATGATGGTGGCCTTTGGCACAGGGCGTAACGTGGCCGTCAGGGATCCGGAGAGCGTTGAGGTACAAACCATTTACTCGGTGCTGGACAACACACGCTACCGCATTGTCGACACCATCAAGGGCAAGCGCCTGGAAGTGCACCCCGGCGGCGGCTCCTGCCCCGGCAAAACTTGTGTGCCCGCACCCAGCCCGCTTGGCGAGGGCGTGGCCAACGCCAAGCTGGCAGAGCAAAAGATCACCGAACTGAGCGGCGGCGACCACGGCACCGTGGACGTGAAGGACACGACAAACGAGCTGAAAAAGGGCACCTGGGCCAATTTCAATGGCTGGTACGTGGATCTGCCGGCCGTAGGCGAGCGCATGCTCAAGCCCATGGAGTTTTATGACGGCAGCAACATCCTGGCGGCGTATTCGCAAGTGCCCGCCAAGGGCTCGGATGTGGATCCGAATGTAGAAAGCTGCGAGTCCACTTCTGTTGACGAAGAGCGCCAGTACCGCACACTGATCAACATCATGGACGGCAAACGCCCCAGGGTGCAGATCGTGGACAAAAATGGCGACGGCCTGTACAACGCCGGCGACGACAACGTGTCGCGAGTGAGAGTGTCCAAGGGCTCGCATACCTTGATCACGCAGAAAGACAAGATCATGGACATTGATGCGAAAAACAATAAGGAAATGCTCGCCCGCATGCCCGAGCAGTCGCTGCGCCCCAGCTGGCGCCAAGTCAAGTGAAGGGGATGAACTCGATGATCAGGCACAGCTACCAACAACATCGCGGCTTTACCCTCATCGAAGTGATGATCGTGGTGGCCATCGTGGGCATCCTGTCGGCCATCGCCTACCCCAGCTATACGGAGTACGTGCGGCGGGGACACAGGGCGGAAGCGCGCGCCGCACTGCTGCAGGCACAGCAGTGGCTGGAGCGGGCGGCTACCGCTACAGGTACTTATCCTGCGGCGGCGGCCTTTCCTGAACACCTGAAAAAGTTGCCTAACAACCGCTACGACATCAGCTATGCCCCTTCTGGCAACCCGGTGGCCAGCTTTACCCTGACTGCCAGCCCCAAAGGAGCCCAGGCTGGCGACAAATGCGGCAACTACACGCTGACCAATACTGGCCTGCGCGGCGCCAAGGGAGTAACCACCGGAACCATCGTCACGGAATGCTGGGGCAAGTAACCACGCGCCCTGCATTGCCCGCCCCCGTCCTCAGTGCCCCCACCCCTTTATCAGCCAACGACAACTTTGCCCCAGATCCAGCCGCTCGCTACCGTCCAAGACTACCTCGACGGCGAGCAAGCCACCGAGGTCAAGCATGAGTACCTTGCAGGCCAGATCGTTGCCATGGGCGATACCGGCGACAGGCACGGTTTGATTGCTGGCGCGCTGCACGCGGCGCTGCTCCCAGCTGCACGCCAAAAGGGCTGCCAGCTTTTCATGGCCGACATGAAGACTACCCCGACCTGCTGCTGAGCTGTCAGCCGGAAGACCGCGAGTCGGCCTACTACCGCCGCCACCCCTGCCTGCTGGTGGAAGTGCTCTCGCCCGGCACCAAGCGCATCGACTCCCGCGAAAAGCTGTTTGCTTACCGCCTGCTACCCAGTCTGCGCGAATACCTGCTGCCGCGCCAAGACTGCGCGCAGGTCAACCTGCACCAGCTGAGCGACGAGGGCCGCTGGCAGCACAAGATATTCACCCGGCCCGATGATCTATTGACGTTGCGCTGCCTGGATGCGGCCGTGAGCTTGCGTGACGTCTATGCCGATGCGCCGGAGCTGTTGGCATAGCGTACCCTGGCCCGCAGCGCTACCATCGCGGGCTCCATGACAGACGCATCCCCCTTCATCACCCAGGCGCTTGGGCTTGCCGCCCAGGCGCTTTTTCTTTCCAACCCCAATCCGCGCGTGGGCTGTGTAATTGCCAGCAACGGCGGCGACGTGCTGGGCCAGGGCTTTACCCAGCAGGCCGGCGGCCCCCATGCCGAGGTGGTGGCGCTGCGCGATGCGGCAGCCCGCGGGCACGACGTGCGTGGCGCCACGGCCTATGTCACGCTGGAGCCCTGCGCGCATCAGGGACGCACGGGGCCTTGTTGCGACGCGCTGATTGCCGCCGGCATCGGCCGTGTGGTGGCCTCCATTGCCGACCCCAATCCGCTGGTGAGTGGCCAGGGCTTTGCGCGGCTGCGGGCTGCGGGAGTGGATGTGCAGGTGGGGCCGGGCGCAGCCGAGTCGCGCGAACTGAACATCGGCTTTTTCAGCCGCATGGTGCGCGGCACGCCGTGGGTGCGCATGAAGGCCGCTGCTTCGCTGGACGGCGTGACTGCGCTGGCCAATGGCGCCAGCCAGTGGATCACCGGGCCCGCCGCGCGCGCCGACGGCCATGCCTGGCGCGCCCGCGCCTGCGCTGTGCTGACCGGCATTGGCACGGTGCTGGAGGACGACCCGCTGCTCAACGTGCGCGAAGTGGCCACGCCGCGCCAGCCGCATCTGGTGCTTGTCGATAGCCAGTTGCAGACGCCGCCCACGGCGCGGCTGTTGGAGGTGCCCGGCCGGCGCGTGTTCATCTACGGCGCGCACGATCACCCCCAACGCGCCCAGGCGCTGCAGGCGCGCGGCGCCACGGTGACCCTGCTGCCCAATGCCCGCGGCAAGGTGGACTTGCCCGCCCTGCTGCGCGACCTGGGCGCGCATGGCGTGAACGAGCTGCACTTGGAGGCAGGTCACAAGCTCAACGGCTCGTTCTTGCGCGAAGGGCTGGTGGATGAACTGCTGCTGTATCTGGCCCCCCTGCTGCTGGGCAGCGGCGCGCATGGGCTGGCCAGCTGGGGACCGTTGCAGGCGCTGTCGGACGGGATGCGCATGGAACTCCACGCCATGCAGCCGGTGGGGCCGGACTTGCGGCTGCTGGCCCGCGTGGCGGGCCGAGCCGATTTTTAGCCGGCGCTGTCCAGCGTCTGCTGCACCCATGCGCTGATGGCACGCTGCTCGGTCATCACGCGCACCTCGTCAAAGGCCAGCTGCGCCTGCGGATAGCGGCGGCGCAGCAGGTTGAGCCATTGCTTGAGCCGGCCGGCGCGCTGGCGCGGCTCCAGGTTCTCGCAGACCAGATCCCAGAAGCGCGCCATGTGGGGCAGCAACGCGGCCCACGGCAGCACGGCGGCGGGCTGGCCCCGGTCGTGCGCCCGGATGGCCAGGGCCAGCCCCGGGTCTGCCACCATGCCGCGGCCCAGCATCAGCGCGTCGCAGCCCGACACGCTGCGGCAGCGCAGGGCGTCCTGCACGGTCCAAATCTCGCCATTGGCCACCACGGGGATGCGCACGGCCGCGCGGATGGCGGGAATCAGCTCCCAGTACGCCGGAGGCCGGTAGCCATCCACCTTGGTGCGCGCGTGCACCACCAGTTCGCAGGCGCCGCTTTGCGCCATGGCGCGGGCGCAGTCGCGCGCCAGGCTGGCATCGTCATAGCCCAGGCGCATCTTGGCCGACACGGGCAGGTGCGCGGGCACGGCGCGGCGCACGGCGGCCACCACGGCGGCGATGCGATCGGGCTCGCGCAGCAGTGCGGCGCCGCCGCCGTGGCGGTTGACGGTCTTGGCGGGGCAGCCAAAGTTCAGGTCAATGCCCTCGGCGCCAAGGCTGGCCAGGCGGGCTGCGTTGTCCGCCATGCTGGCGGGATCCGAGCCCAGCAGCTGCGCGCGCACCGGCACACCGGTCAGCGTGCGGCCGCCGTGGGCCAGCTCGGGGAGATAGCGCAGGAACACCTTGTCGGGCAACAGGCTGCCAGTGATGCGGATGAACTCGGACACGCACCGGTCCACGCCGCCCACCCGGGTGAGCACGTCACGCAACACGAAGTCCAAAAGCCCCTCCATCGGGGCCAGCAATAGGGTCATGACAGCTGGGCGGGCACGCTAAAAAATATGATTCAAAACAGCCTCCAACGCCTGTGCAGAAAGCGCCAGCAGCTATCAATACTGTAGTCAAAAAGCACTCCGCCCGCACGCTCAATGGCGCCGACGCTGGGCAGGGTCATCGTTACGTAACAGGCCAGCGGTGTAATCCGGCCATTTGGCCGCTCTGTGTGGCCGCTTCCAATACTCCCATGCTGCAGAAAACCGACAAGGCACGCCAGGAACTCTCGCCGGGTGTTCGCACCCTGAGCCTGCGCGAGCGTTCGTTGCTGCTGATGGCCGATGGCCGACCCATCGAATCCTTGCAGGCCATGTACAACGGCATGGGCGCGCAAATTGTGCAAGGGCTGATCCACCAGGGCTACTTGGCCTTCAGCACTGCGCATGCTCCGGCGCCAGCAGTTGCATCGGCTGCGATAACGGCTCCAGCTCCAGCGCCTGCCCCAGCAACTGCACACGCCCTCACATCAGGCGCTGAACCCGTCAGCCAGAGCGATGAGAGCGCCAGCGCAGCCGACATACCGGCGCCCAGCGCGACCCGCTCGCTGGCTGGCACGCGCATGTATCTGTTTGATATCAACGAACGCATGTTTGCGCGCCGCAATGCCGACCTGGCACGCGAGTTTCACGAGGCACTGCGCAATGCCCGTGACCGCGACAGCATGCTGGAGGTCGGCGAAGCACTGCTGGATGAAATCACGAACCTGGCCGGCCATGACCGCGCCGCCAGCGTGCGCGAGCGTCTGGTGCAGTTACTGCCTTGAATGGGTGTGCTGGCGTGGCACCGCATAGCGGTCAGGCCGCGGCCGCAAAGCTGCTTGCCATGCCGCAGCCCCGCCCTGTCAGTTGATGGGCCGCTTGAGGCGCACTTCCTCAATCTTCACACCGCCAACCACTGCCGTCTTGGCGGTGGTCATCTCGCGCTTGAAGCCTGCCATTTCATGAAAGCGCAGGGCGCGCTCGTTGCGCAGCGGCACCCAGGCGGTTACGGTGGTGCAGCCTTCTTCGTGCAGACCGTCGCGGGCTGCGTCCCACAGGGCCAGGCCCACGCCCTTGTTCCAGTGCGAGGGAGCGGCGTAGATGGCCCAGATTTCGCCGGTGGTGTTGCGGGTTTTAGCGTCGCGCGAGCGGTCAAAGCCAACAAAGCCGACGATCTTGTCGCCCTCGACGGCCACCTGAACCTGGGGTTCGCAATATTCAATGGCTTCGCGCCAGTAGGCTTGGCGCTTTTCTACCGAGGCCATGGACTTCAACTGGTCCTCTGGCAGCAGACCTCGATAGGCTTCCAGAGCGGCGGTAGAGTGAACCTGTGCAATGGCTTTGGCATCGCGAAGTGTGGCGGGGCGAACCTGGATACTGGACATGGGAAACGATAACGAGTGAAAAGCGAAAAACCCAGCATTTTCACGCAAAAGCCTTTTTGACTCTCGCGCCGCGAAGTTTCCATCTGCGCAACCCCGCCATTGCACGCAAACGGCCGCTTCTGTGGCATAGCAACGTGCGGGGCCGGTCGCAGCAGCCCTGCTAAAGCAGGCGCCGCATCAACGCCATCACCTTGTCAAAGCGCGCGCCGTAGGGTGGGTACAGCAGGTGCCCCAGAAACCAGCGCGACTGCACCAGCACCGACTTTTGGTGGGAAAAGCGCAGAAAGCCCGCCTCGCCGTGGTAGGCGCCCCAGCCGCTGTCGCCTACGCCGCCAAAGGGCAGGTTGTCGTGCGCCACATGCATCAGCGTGTCGTTGACCGATACGCCGCCGCTCACGGTGCGGCGCAGCACATCGTCCTGCACCGCCTCGCTGCGGCCAAACCAGTACAGCGCCAGCGGCCGCGGATGAGCGTTGATGTGGGCGATGGCGTCGTCCAGCCGCTCGTAGCTGAGCACCGGAAGCACGGGGCCGAAGATTTCTTCCTGCATCAGTTGCATGCCCTGCGCAGCGCCAAAAACCAGCACTGGCGCCATCTGCCGGCCCACGCCATCGCCCAGGCCCTGGGGCGGCGGCGAGGGCGAGCCCGGCACGGGCTGCATCACCAGCACCTCGGCGCCTTGCGTCTGCGCCTGCTGCAGCATGGTGCGCAGCCGTGCCAGGTGGCGCGGGTTGATGATGGCGGCGTAGTCTGGATTGCCCTCGAAGTACGGATACAACCGCGCCACGGCAGCACGGTAGGCGTCGGCAAACGCCGCCTCGCTACCGCGCGGCAGCAGCACGTAATCAGGGGCAATGCAGGTCTGGCCCGCGTTGAGCAGCTTGCCGTGGGCGATCTTGAGCGCGGCGTCCTGCATGTCGCAGTCCGCGTCGATGATCGCAGGCGACTTGCCGCCCAGCTCCAGCGTGGTGGGCGTCAGATTGGCCGCTGCCGCCTGCGCCACCTTGCGCCCCACGGCTGTGGAGCCGGTGAACACCAGGTGGTCAAACGGCAACGACGCGATCAGCGCCGCCGTGGCCGCATCGCCCTGCACCACGCAGAACTCATCGGGCGCAAAGAACTGCGCCACCAGCGCCGCCAGCTGCGCGCTGGTGTGGGGCGTGAGCTCGCTGGGCTTGAGCATCACGCGATTGCCCGCGGCCAGCGCGCCGATGACCGGCGCCAAGGCCAGCTGCACCGGGTAGTTCCAAGGCGAGATCACGCCCACCACGCCCAGCGGCTGGCGCTCGATCCATGCGCGTGCCGGCTGCAGGAGCGGCGGCGTGCACACCTTGGTGCGCCGGCTCCAGCGCGCCAGGCGGCGCAGGGTGTGCGACAGCTGCGCCTGCAACACAAATAGGTCTGCCACTTGCGTCAGACGGGTCGAGCGCATGCCGAAGTCTGCCTGCACGGCCGCAGCCAGGGTGGGACCATGCTCGTCCAGCAGCTTGCGCAGGCGCAGCAGGCGCTCGCGCCGCAGCGTCAGGGGCACGTCGGGCTGCGCGCGGCTGGCGTGGCGCTGCAGTTCAAAGCATTGGCGGATGTCGTGCGGTGTCATAAAAAAGCCGCGAAAGCCTGAACAGGCCGCGCGGCAGTGCATCAAGTCAACAAAAAAGCTGCAACCAAGCGCCGGCAGCGCTTGGGGCGGGCTTTAGCGAATCTCGCGCGGCACCACATCGGTGATGTCACGCGCACCGCCTGCTTCGCCGCCCTGACGCGCGGAGGGCGCCTGCGCAGTCCAGCGCGCCGTGCTGCGGTACACCGTGCTCCAGCCTGTGCGCGGATCCATGCGCATGGTCCATGGCGCCACCGGTTTGCCGGTCAGGCGGGCCCACAGTGCGCGCAGCGCCCACACCACGGCCAGCACGGCCGCTGCGGCCAGCAGGCTCAGGAAAAAGACCACACCCATGGCAAAGACCACCAGGCGCAACGTCCACCGGATCACGCCAGCCACTACTTCGTTCAAACCATGCCCCTTTCTGACAGGCGGGCGCGCGGCCCACGCCGCACAACGCCCTTGCATGTTAGAGCTCAACCCGCGGCGCGGGCCTCGCCAAACTGGAATACCCCTGGGTTTGTCACAGGATCGACATCCACAGGAATCACGCTCTTGGGCAGGTAACGCCCTTCGATCAGCAGCTTGGACAACGGGTTTTCAATGCGCTGCTGAATCGCCCGCTTGAGCGGCCGCGCACCAAACACCGGGTCGAAGCCGACCTTGGCCAGCTCGGCCAGGGCCGCGTCGGACACTTGCAGCTCCAGGTCCATCTTGGCCAGCCGGGTTTGCAGCAGCTGCAGCTGGATCTTGGCGATCTTGGCAATGTGCTGCGCATCCAGCGCATGGAACACCACGGTTTCGTCAATGCGGTTCAAGAACTCAGGGCGGAAGTGGTTCTTCAGCTCGCCCCACACCGCTTCCTTGATGTCGTCCGAATCCTCCCCCACCATGGCCTGGATCAGGTGCGAGCCAATGTTGCTCGTCATCACGATCACGGTGTTCTTGAAGTCCACGGTGCGGCCCTGGCCGTCGGTCAGGCGGCCATCGTCGAGCACCTGCAAGAGCACGTTGAAAACGTCAGGGTGGGCCTTCTCCACCTCATCGAGCAGCAGCACGGAATAGGGCTTGCGGCGCACGGCCTCGGTGAGATAGCCGCCCTCTTCGTAGCCCACATAGCCCGGAGGCGCGCCAATCAAGCGCGCGACGCTATGCTTTTCCATGAATTCGCTCATGTCGATGCGGATCAGGTGCTCCTCGCTGTCAAACAGGAAGCCCGCCAGCGCCTTGCACAGCTCGGTCTTGCCCACGCCCGTGGGGCCCAGGAACAGGAAGCTGCCGGTGGGGCGGTTCGGGTCGGACAGACCCGAGCGCGAGCGCCGGATGGCGTTGGCCACGGCTGCAATGGCCTCGTTCTGGCCCACCACGCGCTCGTGCAGCTTGCCTTCCATCTGCAAGAGCTTGTCTTTTTCACCCTGCATCATTTTGGCCACGGGAATGCCCGTGGCGCGGCTCACCACCTCGGCGATTTCCTCGGCACCCACCTGGGTGCGCAGCAGGCGGTTGGCCTGGGCGGCGCCGTCCTTGCCTTCTTCCTTGGCCTGGGCTTCCTTGAGCTGCTTTTCCAGATCGGGCAGCTTGCCGTATTGCAGCTCTGCCACCTTGTTGAAGTCGCCCTTGCGCTTCAATTCCTCGATCTGCTGTTTGACCTGTTCGACCTGTTCGCGCACCTGCTGACTGCCCTGGGCCTGGGCCTTCTCCTGCTGCCAGATTTCGTCAAGGTCGGCAATCTCCTTTTGCAGGGATGCGATCTCTTCCTCGATCAGGCCGAAGCGCTTTTGCGAGGCTTCGTCCTTCTCGCGGCGCACGGCTTCGCGCTCGATCTGCAACTGGATCAGACGGCGATCAAGCTTGTCCATCACCTCGGGCTTGGAATCGATCTCGATCTTGATCTTGGACGCCGCCTCGTCGATCAGGTCAATCGCCTTGTCGGGCAGGAAGCGATCGGTGATGTAGCGGTGCGAGAGCTCGGCCGCGGCCACGATGGCCGGGTCGGTAATCTCCACGCCATGGTGCACTTCGTATTTTTCCTGCAGGCCGCGCAAGATGGCGATGGTGGCCTCCACCGTGGGTTCGCCCACCAGGATTTTCTGAAAGCGCCGCTCCAGCGCGGCGTCCTTTTCAATGTACTTGCGGTATTCGTCCAGCGTGGTGGCGCCCACGCAGTGCAGCTCGCCACGCGCCAGCGCGGGCTTGAGCATGTTGCCCGCATCCATCGCGCCCTCGGCCTTGCCGGCACCCACCATGGTGTGCAGCTCGTCGATGAAGACGATGGTCTGGCCCTCGTCCTTGGCCAGCTCATTCAGCACGGTTTTCAGGCGCTCCTCAAACTCGCCGCGGAACTTGGCGCCCGCCAGCAGCGCCGCCATGTCCAGTGAGAGGACACGCTTGCCCTTGAGCGACTCGGGCACCTCGCCGCCCACGATGCGCTGGGCCAGGCCTTCCACGATGGCGGTCTTGCCCACGCCGGGCTCGCCAATCAAGACCGGGTTGTTTTTGGTGCGCCGCTGCAGCACCTGGATGGCACGGCGGATTTCATCGTCGCGGCCGATCACTGGGTCCAGCTTGCCCAGGCGGGCGCGCTCGGTCAGGTCAATGCAGTATTTTTTCAGTGCCTCGCGCTGCCCCTCGGCCTCGGCGCTGTCCATCTTCTGGCCGCCACGCACGGCGTCGATGGCGGCCTCCAGGCTCTTGCGCGTCAGGCCGTTTTCTTTGGCGATGCGGCCCGCTTCGCCCTTGCTGTCGGTCAGGGCCAGCAAAAACAGCTCGCTGGCGATGAACTGGTCGCCGCGCTTGATGGCTTCTTTTTCGGTGGCCTGCAGCACGCGGCCCAGCTCGGGCCCGCCCTGCACCTGGTCGTGGCCCTGCACCTGGGGCAGGCGTTTCATGGCGGCCTCGGCCGCTGCCAGCAGGCCGGGCACGTTGGCGCCGGCGCGCTCCAGCAGCGCACGCGGGCCGTCGTCCTGGCGCAGCATGGCCGCCAGCAGGTGCACGGGTTCGATGTAGGCGTGGTCGTTGCCCAGCGCAAGCGACTGCGCGTCGCTCAGGGCTTCCTGGAACTTCGTGGTGAGTTTGTCCTGGCGCATGGTTCGTATCCTCCGAATTGCAATGCACTTGAGGCGTGGCCTGCCCGATTTCAAGACAGCATGCCCGCCAGCCGACTGACCTGAGCCTGTACCGGCTTCAGGCGCCATTGCCCCAAACAGCTATTTATTTGATAGCTGCCAGCGATTGATGAACAAGCGCTGGAGGCCTTTTTTTCTCATTCTTCTACCAAGCGCGGTGCAAGGTCAATGCCCAAGGCCCAAGCTTGGGCATCAGGCATTGCCCGCCGTGATGCCCCAGCGCGCCAGCGCCGCATCGTCGCTCACGCGAGCATCCACCCAGCGTGCGCCCTGCCCGGTTTGCTCCTTCTTCCAGAACGGCGCCTGGGTCTTGAGGTAATCCATGAGAAATTCGCAGGCCTGAAAGCTCTCACCGCGGTGCGCGCTGGTGACCGCCACCAGCACGATCTGGTCGAGCGGCTGCAGCAACCCCACGCGGTGGATCACCCGGGCGCCAAAGATGTCAAAGCGCCGCAGGGCCTCATCCACCATCGCCTCGATGGATTTTTCGGTCATGCCGGGGTAGTGTTCCAACTCCATGGTGGACACGCTGTCGCCGTCGTTTCGGTCGCGCACCGTGCCCACAAAGCAGCACACGGCGCCCACACGGGCGTCCTGGGCGCGCAGGGCTGCCAGTTCAGTCGAGACATCAAAGTCCTGGGTCTGGATGGAGACGCGGTTCATGGCAATGGGCAGGAGCAAAATCAGCGAATTGACCGGCACTTTAACGCCCCACCCTACTTTCACACCTCCCAATGGCAATCCAGACCCTCACCACCGACGACTACACGCTCTACCCCTCGCCGCGCAATGTGCACCGCGTGGTGTTCGAGTTCCAGACCTTCGTGCCCCAACCCTACGCGCTGATCGACCTGGCCAGCTACGCCCTTGCGGGACGCTACAGCCTGTTTGCCGCCCACCGCCGCGCCGACGGAAAAATGGGCCAGCTGGCCACCTTCGAGCTGGCAGCCGACCAGCAGCGCTTCGGGCGTCTCTTTGTGCCCGACTGATCGAACTCATGCACCGGCGTCAGCCCTGCCCTTGACCTGACTCAAAGACGCCCCGGCCTTGCTGGGCTGCAATCACCCCATAAGCCAACAACGGAGGATCCCCCCATGCAACTGCTCCAGCAACTCTTCACGACCGACGTGGGCCTGTTCAGCGCCATCGGCCTCGCTTTCATCCTGTGCATGGGCGGGTTTTTCATCTGGCTGTTCACTCGCGACGACGGCCCCAAGGGTGGTCAAAAACGCTGAGCGCCCTGCCCAGCCGGTCGCCCCGCCAGTTGCTGGCATCTTCACCCTTCCCCCACGGGCGCCGCGCTGTCACGGCGCAGCGCCTTTGTGCTGTTGCGCCGTGCACCACAATGGCCGCCATGCACGACGACAACCAGATCCTGGTCCCGCCCTCTTTCATTGCGCTGTTCAGCGACGCACGCGCGCGGCTTATGGCGCCAGCCGATGAGGTGCGGGCCCGCTATGAACTGTGCGAAGACCTGGCCTGCCATCTGGTCGAGCAGGCGCAGCTGCTCTACCACGGCGGCGCGCGGTCTGAAGAAGGCGTGCTGCTCGGCATTCACGCCGGACTGTCCGGGCCGGATGCGGGCGTGAGCGAGGGTGAGGCGCGCTGGATCACGCTGCGCCTGGCTGAACTGCTGGACTGGCGCAGCCCGGAGCTGCCGCTGCGGCCCGTGCAGCCCTGACCGGTTTCAAACGCTTCAGCCGCCGGTGACTGGCGGGAAAAAAGCCGCCTCGGCGCCCGCCTTCAGCGGGGTGGCGTCATGCGCCATGGTCTGGTTGAGGGCCATGCGCACGGCCCGGTCGCGAGCCAGGCAGGCGGCCCAGGGCTCGCCACGCGCGATGAGCTCGTCGCGCAGCGCGCCCAGAGTGGCAGCGCCGGTCTGCAGCGTTTCTTGCCCGGTGCCGACCGCCTCGCGGATGGAGGCGAAGTAACGCAGGGTGACGGTGATGGGGGCAGTCATGACAGCAGCTCCGCAAACGGCAAAAAACGCACGCGGTCGCCGCGCGCAATGGTCTGGCCCGCCGGGTTGTCCACCACACCGTCGGCCCAGGCCGCCGAGGTGAGCACGCCCGAGCTTTGGTTGGCAAACAGCTCCAGCGTGCCGTCCACCCCCTGGCGCACGCGCAGGAATTCACGGCGTTTATCAGCCCGGGGCCAGTCGAATCCAGCGGTAGCAGCTATTGCTTTAGGAGCAACATCACGCACCCCCTGCAGACGCAGCACAAAGGGGCGCACCAGCAGGCCAAAGGTGACGAAGCTGGACACCGGGTTACCCGGCAGGCCCATGAAGTGCGCGCTGCCGCTGCCGTGCGCAATCTGGCCGTAGGCAAAGGGCTTGCCCGGCTTCATGGCGATCTGCCACAAGTCCAGGCGCCCCAGGCTCTCCACCGCCGGCTTGATGTGGTCTTCCTCGCCCACGCTCACGCCGCCGCTGGTCAGGATCAAATCGTGCCCGCTGGCGGCCTGGCGCAGCGCGGCCACGGTGGCCTCGCGCCGGTCGGGCACTATTCCCAAGTCGCTCACCTCGCAGCCCAGGCGCAGCAGCATCGCACGCAAGAAAAACCGGTTGCTGTTGTAGATGGCGCCGGGCTTCATTTGCGCGGGCGGCACGTCGCCAGGCATGACCAGCTCGTCGCCCGTAGAAAAAAGCGCCACGCGGGGCCGGCGCGCCACCTGCAGGCGGCCTAAGCCGATACTGGCGGCCAGGCCCAGCTCGGCGGGGGTCAGGCGCGTGCCGGCCGCCAGTACCTGCGCGCCCAGGGTGATGTCCTCGCCCGCGCGGCGAATCCACTGACCCGGGGCCGGCACGGCATTCACGCGCACGCGCTCGCCGTCCAGCGCCTCGCAGTCTTCCTGCATCACGATGGCATCGGCCCCCGCTGGCACCGGCGCGCCCGTGAAGATGCGCGCCGCCGTGCCCGCCGCCAGCGGCGTGCCGAAGCTGCCCGCGGGAATGCGCTGCGACACCAAAAGCTCCACTCCCGATGCCGGCACGTCGGCGCAGCGCACGGCGTAGCCGTCCATCGAGCTGTTGTCGCTGGGCGGCACCTGCAACGGCGAGGTGGCGGCCTGCGCCAGCACGCGGCCGTCGGCGTCGAAGGTGTTGACGGTGTCGGTGCCCGCCAGGGGGGTGGCCTGCGCCAGCAGATCGGCCAGGGCCTCGTCCAGCGGCTTGAGGGGTGCGCGCGCTTGGGGGTTCATTCGCAAGCCTCCGCCCGATCGGGCACATAGTCAAACCGTGCCCCCTGCGCCAGCAGCCATTGCACCACGGCGTGGGGGTCATCCAGGTTCAGCAAGGGCAGCGCCGTGGGCAGGGGAGGCTGCGGCGCGTCGGATGCCACGGCGATGATGCGGGGGTCGTGCGGGTAGAGCGCGGGGCGCTCGCGATAGTCGTGGGAGGCTGCGCGCCAGATCTCGATCTTGGGCAGGTCGCTTTCCTTGAAGCCCTCCACCAGCACCCAGTCCACGCACGGGTCCAGCTCGGCCAGCAGCTCGTGCACGCTGGGCGCGCGCTGCTGCTCGAACTCGCGCATCAGGGCCATGCGCCGGTCGGAGGCCACTGCCACCTCGTAGGCGCCGGCCTCGCGGTGGCGCCAGGTGTCCTTGCCCACATGGTCGATGTCGAACTTGTGGTGCGCATGCTTGACCACCGACACGCGCAGGCCATGCAGGCGCAGCTCGGGGATCAGCTGCTCTACCAGCGTGGTCTTGCCGCTGCCTGAATAGCCGGCAAAGCCAACCACCTTCATCCGGGCACTCCTTTGGTTTCACTCATTTTTTAATAGCTTCCAGCGCTTGCCAGGCAATCGCTGGAAGCTATTTAGACCATTAATCGCAATGGGCTGCAATGTAGGCCTTGACCCGCTCCACATCCGCCGGCAGCAGTTGCACGCGCTTGGGGAGCTGCTCGATGCCCTCGAACCTGGCCGGGCGCTCGGGTGCGCGGCCCAGGGCCTCCTGGATGGTCTCGGCAAATTTGATGGGCAGGGCCGTCTCCAGCACGATCATGGGCACGGACGCATCGCCGCGGCGCTCACGCGCCACCTTCACGCCGTCGGCGGTGTGGGTGTCGATGATCTGGCCAAAGCGGTCGTAGGTGTCACGGATGGTGGCCAGGCGGTCGGCGTGCGTGCTCTTGCCGCTCTCGAAGCCGTATTTGGCGCGCGCGTCCGCGAACACGGGATCCGCCCCCAGGTCGAAGAAGCCCTGACGTGCCACGCCCTCGGCGAACAACTGGCGCGTGCGCCCGGCATCGCGGCCCAGCAGGTCGAACACGAAACGCTCGAAATTGCTGGCCTTGGAGATGTCCATGGACGGGCTGGAGGTCTCATAGGTCTGCGCGCTGCCACGCACGCGGTAGGCGCCGGTGCGAAAGAACTCGTCGAGCACGTCGTTCTCGTTGGTGGCCACGATCAGGCGGTCGATCGGCAGGCCCATCTGGCGCGCCACGTGGCCGGCGCAGATGTTGCCGAAGTTGCCGCTGGGCACGGTGAAGCTGACCTTCTGGCCGTTGGTTTCCGTCGCCTGGATGTAGCCCGCGAAGTAGTACACCACCTGCGCCAGCAGGCGCGCCCAGTTGATGGAGTTGACGGTGCCGATCTTGTACCGGGCCTTGAACGCGTGGTCGTTGGAGACGGCCTTGACGATGTCCTGGCAGTCGTCGAACACGCCTTCGATGGCGATGTTGTGGATGTTGGCGTCCTGCAGGCTGAACATCTGCGCCTGCTGGAACGGGCTCATGCGCCCGTGCGGGCTGGTCATGAACACGCGCACGCCCTGCTTGCCGCGCATGGCGTATTCGGCCGCGCTGCCGGTGTCACCGCTGGTGGCGCCCAGGATGTTGAGCTGCTCGCCGCGGCGGCCCAGTTCGTACTCGAACAGGTTGCCCAGCAGCTGCATGGCCATGTCCTTGAAGGCCAGCGTGGGGCCGTTGGACAGGGCCTCGATCCACAGGCCGTCTTCGAGGTGGCGCAGCGGCACGATCTCGCCGGTGCCGAACACCTCGGCGGTGTATGTCTTCTCGCACAGGCGCTTGAGGTCTGCGGGCGGAATGTCGTCGATGTACAGCGACAGGATGCGGAAGGCCAGTTCGGCGTAGCCTTGCGTGTGATAGGCGGTGCGCAGCGCGGTCAGCTCGGCGTCGCCGATCTGCGGGTAGCGCTCGGGCAGGTACAGGCCGCCGTCGGGCGCCAGGCCTTCGAGCAGGATGTCGCAGAAATGTTTGCGGTCCGGGTGGCCGCGGGTGGACAGGTACAGCATGGCTCGCAGCCCTTGTTAGTTGTTCAGCTCTTCCTTGCGGATGCGCGTGATGCCGGCCAGCACCGTGGGCAGGCCCTGGATCTGGACCAGCGCGCCGTCCATGTCGCCCTCGCGCGTGTCGTGCGTGAGGATGATCAGGTCGGTCTGCGTGCTGCCCTTGCCGCCCACCTCGTCGGCCTCGCGCTGCAGCACCGCGTCGATGCTGATGCCCGCGCCGGCCAGGATGCCGGTGATCTTGGCCAGCACGCCGGCCTGGTCGGCCACGCGGATGCGCAGGTAGTAGCTGGTGACCACGTCGGCCATGGGCAGCACGGGCAAGTCTTGCCCTGCCTCGCGCAGCGTGTGGCTCTGGAAGGCCAGCGGCGGCACGCGATGCGCGGGGTCGGCCTCGATCAGGCGGGTGATGTCCACCAGGTCGGCGATCACGGCGCTGGCCGTGGGCTCGCTGCCCGCGCCCTTGCCGTAGTACAGCGTGGTGCCCACGGCGTCGCCGTGCACCACCACGGCGTTCATCGCGCCTTCCACGTTGGCAATCAGGCGCTTGGCAGGCACCAGCGCCGGGTGAACGCGCAGCTCCACACCCTTGTCGGTGCGCTTGGTGATGCCCAGCAGCTTGATGCGGTAGCCCAGCTGCTCGGCGTAGCGGATGTCGGCTGCCGCAAGCTTGGTGATGCCCTCCACATAAGCCTTGTCGAACTGCACCGGGATGCCGAACGCGATGGCGCTCATGATGGTGGCCTTGTGCGCGGCGTCCACGCCCTCGATGTCGAAGGTCGGGTCGGCTTCGGCGTAGCCCAGGCGCTGGGCCTCCTTGAGCACTACGTCGAAGTCCAGGCCCTTGTCGCGCATCTCGGACAGGATGAAGTTGGTGGTGCCGTTGATGATGCCGGCCACCCACTGGATCTGATTGGCCGCCAGGCCTTCGCGCAGCGCCTTGATGATGGGGATGCCGCCGGCCACGGCTGCCTCGTAGGCCACCACTACGCCCTTGTCGGCCGCGGCTTTGAAGATTTCAGTGCCATGCACCGCCAGCAGTGCCTTGTTGGCCGTCACCACATGCTTGCCGGCGGCAATCGCCTCCAGCACCAGCTGCTTGGCAATGCCGTAGCCGCCAATCAGCTCGACCACGATGTCGATCTCAGGGTTGGCGATCACTTCGCGTGCATCGCCCACCACGCGGGCGTGCTCGCCCACGATGGCGCGGGCGCGGACGGTATCCAGATCGGCAACACAGGCAATCTCGATGCCGCGGCCCGCGCGGCGACGGATCTCTTCCTGATTGCGCTGCAGCACGTTGAACACACCGCTGCCGACGGTACCGATGCCCAGCAGGCCTACTTGGATGGGTTTCATATGAGGGTTACCAGTGAAAAAGGGCTCCAGCGCGCGGTTGAACAGCGCTGACAGCTATCAAAAATGAAGTTCACGCAACCTTGGCGTGGCGCCGGCGGTAGGCCGCCAGGAAGTCCGCCAGCCGGCCGATGGCCTCGCGCAGGTCAGCCTCGTGCGGCAGAAACACGATGCGAAAGTGCTGGTTGTCGGGGTAATTGAAGCCAGAGCCCTGCACCAACATGACCCGCGTGGCGCGCAGCACTTCCATGAAGAACTGACGGTCATCCGCGATGGGGTACATCTGCGGGTCCAGCCGCGGGAACATGTACAGCGCCGCATGCGGCTTGACGCAGGTGACGCCAGGGATGGCGGTGATCAGTTCGTAGGCCAGGTCGCGCTGGCGGCACAGGCGCCCGCCGGGCTTGACCAGATCGTTGATGCTCTGGTAGCCGCCCAGCGCGGTCTGAATGGCCCACTGGCCCGGCACGTTGGAGCCGAGCTTGAGGTTGGCCAGCATGTTCAGGCCTTCGATGTAGTCGCGCGCGTCGGCCTTGGGACCGGAGACCACCATCCAGCCCGCACGGTAACCGCAGGAGCGGTAGGCCTTGGACAGCGAGTTGAACGTGAGGGTGAGCACATCGGTGCTCAGGCTGGCCATGGAAGTGAACTTGACGCCGTCGTACAGCACCTTGTCGTACACCTCATCGACCATCAGCACCAGACTGTGCTCGCGCGCAAGGGCAATGATGCCTTTGAGCAGTTCGTTGGGGTACAGCACACCCGTGGGGTTGTTGGGGTTGATGACCACGATACCGCGCGTGCTGGGCGTGATCTTGGCGCGCATGTCGTCCAGGTCGGGAAGCCAGCCAGCCTCTTCGTCGCAGCGGTAGTGCACCGGCGTGCCGCCCGCAAGCGACGCGGCTGCCGTCCACAGCGGGTAGTCGGGCATGGGCACGAGCAGTTCGTCGCCTTCGTTGAGCAGCGCATTGGTGGCCATGCAGATGAGCTCACTGGCGCCATTGCCCAGGTAGATGTCCTCCAGGGTAACGCCGGCAATGCCCAACTGCTGGGTGTAGTGCATCACCGCCTTGCGCGCCGCAAAAATGCCCTTGCTGTCCGAGTAGCCGGCCGAATTGGGCAGGTTGCGAATCATGTCCTGCTGCACTTCCTCGGGCGCATCGAAGCCAAAGGGGGCCATGTTGCCGATGTTCAACTTGATGATCTTCTGGCCCTCGTCCTCCATCTGCTTGGCAGCGTCCACGATGGGACCACGGACATCGTAGAGAACGTTATTGAGTTTGGCGGATTTATGAACGGGCTTCATGCGCGGGCGACTCCGGGCGGCTCTTGAGGACTGAACACCAGCAGGGCAGTCGCCCCACCAGGCAAACGGCACCTCGGTGAAACCTATAATTTGACCACAGTTCCACCGGCAGACACCGGCCATTGCCCAGTCCCGGCAGCGGCGCAGGCCTCAACCAATTCACGGCGCCCATGAAATTTCAGCCCGACCGCTCCGACGTGCAGACCATCACCGGCTACGGATCCGGCTGGATTGGCGTGGACACCGACAAGGTGTACGAGAGCATCATCATCGGCTCACAAGGCCAGCGCATCGCCTGGCAGTGCAGCCGATTCGAAGACCTGACGGCCGCACACTTTGCACAATTGGCGGAACTGGATGCCGAAGTGGTGATCTTCGGCAGCGGTCTGCGCAACCGATTCCCGCCGCCCGCCTGGCTGCAACCGCTGATGGCGCGGCGCACCGGCCTGGAAACCATGGACACACAGGCCGCCTGCCGCACCTACAACGTTCTGGCGGTCGAGGGGCGCAATGTGGTCGCAGCCCTGCTGCTGGAGAGCCAGGATCGCCCGTAAGTCAACCCTTTCCGCACCCCGCACACGGGCCAAAGCTTGGGCGCCCCTGGGGTTTGCGGGTAAAATAGTGGGTTGCGGTCGGGGGCATCATGCCCAGAGTCAACCCACCCCACTCCCCCGGCTTTCATTCGACTAATTCCAGAGAGATAGAAGTGCCATGGCGATCGTTGTCAACAAACCCCTTCCTGAATTTGAAGCCAACGCGACGGGTGGAATCAAGGTTTCCAACATCTCGCACCAGGGTCAGATCCTGATTCTGTACTTCTACCCCAAGGACAATACACCCGGCTGCACCACCGAGGCAATGCAGTTCCGAGACAAGTTCAAGGACTTTGAAAAGGCTGGCGCAGTTGTGTTCGGCGTCTCGCGCGACAACATGAAGTCTCACGACGACTTCAAGGAAAAGCTTGAACTGCCCTTTGAACTCATCGCCGACACCGAAGAAAAAATGTGCCATATGTTCGGCGTGGTCAAGAACAAGATCATGTACGGCAAGAAGGTCAAGGGTATCGAGCGCAGCACCTTCCTGATTAATCCCGAAGGCATTTTGGTGCAGGAATGGCGTGGCCTGAAGGTGCCCGGCCATGTGGACGAGGTTCTCAAGGCCGTCAAGTCCATCAAGACGCCTGTTAAGCAAGCGGCGTAAGAACGGCGCTACGGAGATACCGGGGCGACCTCGCGCCAGAGCAATCCAACTCGTGATGGCTGCATGCATAATGGCTCAATGCCGCTGAAGAACGTAAAGCGCTTCCTCGAACCCAAAGCCGCCATGGTCTCCTGGCGGCTTTTTGTTTTTTGAATGTCCCTTCCTGCGAGACTCTCCGCACCATGCCCCTGCCTCCCGCCCCGACCAAGCGCGCCGCACTGCTCAAGCCAGACGCCTATCGCCTGACCGTTTCCGAGGACGAACCGCCAGAGGTTTCCGCGCCCGCGGCGGCGCCAGAACCCAGCCCCTCACGCAAGCGTGCTACCGGCAAGGCCAGAACCAGCAGCGCCGCAGCGACGGCGGTGCATGCCGACGCCACGGCGAGCGCACCTTCGCCAACGCCAAAATCGTCCAAGGCAGTGACCGAGCCCCAGCCTGCTTCTCCCAGGCAACAGGATACGCAAGACACACAAGTCAAGGTGCGCGCCAGATCAGCGCGCTCCACGGACTCCCGGGCGGTCAATGATGGCAGCCGCAACAAGCACAGCCATGTCACCGCGCCACGCCGCGCCGCGCCCGAAGCCGCGCCCCGCAAACGCCGTGCAACAGGCCCGGCAAAGATGTTCGTGCTCGACACCAATGTCTTGCTGCACGACCCTACCAGCCTTTTCCGCTTCGAGGAACACGACATCTTCCTTCCGATGATCGTGCTGGAAGAACTCGACGCCCACAAGAAAGGCATGACCGAAGTCGCCCGCAACGGTCGCCAGGCCAGCCGCACGCTGGATGCGCTGGCGGCCGCCCACGGCAGCGCCGACATGGCCAGCGGCCTCAGGCTCGACTCCACGGGGCAGCGTGCCGCTGGCGGCAGCCTGTACTTTCAGACCGCACCGCTGAGTTACCAGTTGCCCTCCAGCCTGCCCCAGGGCAAGGCCGACAACCAGATCCTCGGCGTGGTGGAGGCGCTGCGCAAGCTGCATGCGCCACGCGAGGTGGTGCTGGTGTCCAAGGACATCAACATGCGCGTCAAGGCCCGTGCTCTGGGTCTGGCCGCCGAGGACTACCAGAACGACAAGACGCTGGAAGACGGGGATCTGCTGTACGCCGGCAGCCTGGCCCTGCCGGCAGATTTCTGGACCAAGGCCGGCAAGAACGTCGAAAGCTGGCAAAGCGGCGCGCACACCTACTACCGTGTCGGTGGCCCGGTGGTGAATCAGTTCATGATGAACCAGTTTGTGTACTTCGAAGCACCGGGCGAGCCCAGCCTGCATGCGCGCGTGACCGAGATACGCGACAAGACGGCGGTGCTGGAGACGCTCAAGGACTATGGATCGGTCAAGAACACCGTATGGGGCGTCAACACCCGCAACCGCGAGCAGAACTTTGCCATGAACCTGCTCATGGATCCTGAAGTGGACTTTGTCACGCTGACCGGCACTGCGGGCACCGGCAAGACACTGATGGCCCTGGCCGCCGGCCTGACGCAAGTGCTGGACGAGCGCCGCTACACCGAGATCATCATGACCCGCGCCACCGTGAGCGTGGGCGAAGACATCGGCTTTCTGCCCGGCACCGAGGAAGAGAAGATGGGCCCCTGGATGGGCGCGCTCGACGACAACCTGGAGTTTCTCGCCAAGGGCGATGGCGGCAACGCAGGAGAATGGGGCCGCGCGGCCACCAACGAGCTGATCCGCAGCCGCATCAAGATCAAGAGCATGAACTTCATGCGCGGGCGCACCTTCCTGAACAAGTACGTGATCATCGACGAAGCGCAAAACCTGACGCCCAAGCAGATGAAGACGCTGATCACCCGCGCCGGGCCGGGCACCAAGATCATCTGCATGGGCAACCTGGCGCAGATCGACACGCCCTACCTGACGGAAGGCTCCTCGGGCCTGACCTACGCCGTGGATCGCTTCAAGGGCTGGCCCCACAGCGGTCACATCACCCTGGCGCGGGGCGAACGTTCGCGCCTGGCCGACTTTGCCAGCGAGGTGCTCTGATGGCCCTGGGCTGGATGACCGCCTTGAAGCTGGTGCCCTGGGGCGAGGTGATAGAAGCCACGCCACAGATCATGCAGGCTGCCCGCAAGCTCATGAGCAACACCCGCAAGGCGCCTGCTGACGCCCCCGCGCAGCGCATTGACAGCACGCCCGATCACATCGCCGCGCTGCAGGCGCGGCTGGCGCAGCTGGAAGAAGACCAGCGCAGCTCTGCGGTATTGATCGAGTCGCTGGCCGAGCAAAACGCACAGCTGGTGCGTGCCGTGGATGGACTGCGCCGGCGCGGCATGCAGCTGCTGCTGGCGGTCTGCGCACTGGGCGTGTGCACTTTTGCATTGCTGGCCTGGGCACTTTCGCGTTGACGGGAGTGCACTGTCGAGCGCCCAATTGCTATCAAATAAATAGCTACTAGCGCTTATAGTACAAGGGCTAGCGGCGCATTTGATTCTTAATAGTAATCGTCGCCCGCGCCCATGGCCAGATTCTCGAAGCGCGTCTGGTTCTTCTGGAAGAACAGCTTCACCGTCCCCGTGGGGCCGTTACGCTGTTTACCAATGATGATTTCTGCAACGTTGGGCTCTTTGGAGTCCTTGTTGTAGTAATCGTCGCGGTAGATGAACATGATGATGTCCGCGTCCTGCTCAATGGCGCCGGACTCGCGCAGGTCGCTCATCATGGGGCGCTTGTCAGTGCGTGTTTCCACCGAACGGTTGAGCTGCGACAGCGCGATCACCGGGCATTGCAGTTCCTTGGCCAGCATCTTCAGGCCGCGCGAAATCTCGCCCAGCTCGGTCGCCCGGTTGTCGGAGCTGTTGCTGCCGGAGCCGCTCATCAGCTGCAAATAGTCCACCACGATCAGCCCCAGCTTGCCGCACTGGCGCGCCAGCCGCCGCGCATTGGCGCGCAGCTCGGACGGGGTCAGGCCGGGGGTTTCGTCGATGTGCAGCGAAACGGTGCGCAGTTTTTCGATGGCTTCGGTCAGACGCGGCCATTCTTCGTCTGACAGCTTGCCCGTGCGCAGATTGCCCTGGTTGACGCGCCCGATCGATCCCACGATACGCACCGCCAGCTGCGCCGCGCCCATTTCCATGGAGAAGATGGCCACGGGCAGGCCTTCGTTGAGCGCCACATGCTCTGCAATGTTCACCGCAAAAGAGGTTTTGCCCATCGACGGCCGCGCCGCCAGCACCACCAGATCGCCCGCCTGAAGGCCGCTGGTCATGCGGTCCAGATCGGCAAAACCTGTGGGCACGCCGGTCACGTCCATGGGGTTGTCCGCCATTTCCTGCACGCGATCGAGCAGGTCGATCACCAGGGTGTCGAGCGACTGAAAGCCCTGCTTCATGCGCGAACCCTCTTCACCGATGGCAAAAATCTTCTGCTCGGCCTCGTCCAGGATGCGATCCACCGGGCGACCCTGGGGGTTGAAGGCGTTGGTGGCAATCTCGTCGCTGGCGGTCACCAGTTTGCGCAGGATGGCGCGCTCGCGCACGATCTCGGCGTAGCGGCGGATGTTGCTGGCACTGGGCACGTACTGCGCAAGGCTGTTCAGATAAGCCAGGCCGCCGATCTCCTCGGCCTTGCCCATGCTCTGCAGATGCTCGTGTACCGTGATCACGTCTGCCGGCTTGCTGGCGTTGATCAGCGCACCGATGGCTGCGTAAATCTGCTGGTGCTCATGGCGGTAGAAGTCGCCATCCACCAACAAGTCACCCACGCGATCCCAGGCCATGTTGTCCAGCAGCAGGCCACCCAACACACTGGACTCGGCCTCGATGGAATGGGGCGGCACGCGCAGCTGGGCAACGGCCGGATCCAGCAGCACTGGCGCAAAACCCTCGACGGACATGGATGGGACGGCGGACATGAGGTGCAGACTTTCAAAAGGGCAAGCGTGGGATGCTAGCGAGCAGGGCCAGTCCCGTCATTGCACAACTCTGTGGATAAACGGTGGGCGATGCGTGCACAAGAAATGCAAAAGCCGCCCGAGGGCCAATGCCAGTCAGTTAAGAGCTGACTGGCATTTTCTTTGTCGGAAACTTACTGCGAGAGCGCTTGACCTCGCGCGGGAAGCGTCGCCCGGTACGCCGCGCAGGAAGCACGAAGTAACGGGCCTGTTCAAGTAGCAGTCGCAGTTGTTGGGGCAGTGCCCCTGCACGGGCCAGACGCGCGGTGTTGAGCGCGGCAACGATGGCATGCTTTGCCGTGTGAAAGCTGATGCGCACGGGCTCCACCTTCACATGCTGGGCCATCAAGCGCATCCAGCGCCTGAGCACGGTATGCGCAATCAGCACACCCCAGACCTCCTGCATTACCAACTGTGGCTGCTTGCTGCGCAGCACGCCCTTGCCTTGTTGCAGGGACTGCTTGATCTCACGAAACCCCAACTCGATCTCCCAGCGCTGGCAATACAGTTGTGCCAGTTGTTCCGCTCCAAAGCGTTTCGGGTCCAGCATCGAGGTGATGAACCGCCGGGTCTTGCCCTGCACCTGGGTCTGGATCAGCCGCGCCTGCCAGTGGCTGGGCAGTTCGGGGCGTAGCTTCCTGGCGCGCTGCGACACGGGCATGCGGATCAGCCAGTCTCCTTCGTCCAGGCGTTGCACCACCTCATGGCGCAGGTTGTCCTTGGCGCGCGTGAGCCAATGGCGTTGCTCGCCTGCACTGTGCCAATCGAGCAGGAACGCTGCGGAAAAGTATGCCCGGTCAAACAACGTGATGGAGTGATCCAGACCGCGCAGCCCAGCCGCCAGCGTCAGCTCTCCCTGACCATAGTCGCCCAGCTTGGCATCGAGCAGTTCATGGCTGTCGGTGTCCAACAGGCACACGGCCCTGACCATCGGCCAAGGCTGGGGGCCGTATTGCGTCTGGCCACTGCCCAGCACCTGGCGGTTGTCCGCACTGTCGGGTGCAGACCAGACGACGCCATCGACGGCCAGCACACGCAAGCTCTCTTCATGCACCGGGTGTGATCTGCCCCAGGCTTGCGTCAGCAGAGTAAACAAATGCTCCAGCGGCTCGGCCCCCAGCCGCTGGCGGGCCTGCACGCTGCTGCTGGGCGCAGGCAATTCTTGCCCTTCAAGGGTCAGCGCCATCTCTTGAACAACCTGCCAAAGCGGCATGTGGCGAAACAAGGCCAGACCGATCACCAGCCAGACGGCGTGCTCTGCTGGAAGCTTGCGCCGGCGTATCGAGGCTTTGCCGCTGGCATGCAGTGCCTGTTTAATCCAGGCCGGATCAATCAGCGATCCCAGCTCGGCCATGGCGTTGGCGGGCAACGCCGCCAGCGTCTCATCCAATGAGGTTTGCAGTAGCGCGGACAAATGAAAAAGGGAACATGATGAATAGGTTCCCTTTTTACTTGCCTTTGGGGCTCTGTCGTCTTAACTGACTGGCATTAGCCCGAGGGCGGCTTTTTGCTGAAGCGACAAATGACGATTTGTCGTGATCAGGCGGTTTCGCCATAGACCGAGACGGTCACTTCGACGGCCACATCGGTGTGCAACGCCACGACGACGGTGTTGTCT
>NZ_JBFWLZ010000031.1:0-38670 GCF_050251835.1 Diaphorobacter sp.
GCGCTCCAGCGGTCGCCCCAGCCGCGGCGCACGTCGTCCAGGCTGCGCCGGTCACGCTTGGTGGGGCGCCCTTCGCGCAGCGTGGCGGCTGGCTCGGGCGCCAGGCGGTGCGCTTCGGCGGCCTGGGCGCGTGCGGTAATGCTGTCGGGCGTTTCTTCATATAGCTGCTGCGCGACGGGCGCGGGGCCGCGAAAGCTGCTCAAGGCGCGCACCACCACGGTGCGTGACACGGGCCCCTGGCGCAGCGCGACGGTGTCGCCCGCGCGCAGGTCGCGCGCCGCCTTGGCCGCCTGGCCGTTGACGGTGACGCGGCCTTTGCCGATTTCTTCCACGGCGAGGCTGCGGGTTTTGTAAAAGCGCGCGCACCAGAGCCATTTGTCCAGGCGCATTGCATCGGGCGGGGTCGTCATCGGCGTGATTTTGCTCTCCGTTGGTTTTCAGTGGCGCGCCAGCGGCAGGCGCACTGCGGCGTCCAGACCCAGGATCTGGCTGCCTTCGCGGCGGTTGGTCAGCGCGATGCTGCCGCCCAGTGCTTGCACGATTTCCTGGCAGATCGCCAGGCCCAGGCCCGAGCCCGTGCGCACATCGCCCGCCGAGAACGGCTGGAACAGCCGCGCCGCCAGTTCGTCGTCGATGCCGGGGCCGGCGTCGGCAAAAGTCAGCGCGGCATGGGTTGCGTGCGCTTGCAGCGTGACGGCCAGTTCGGTGCCGGGCGGCGCATGGCGTATGGCGTTGTGCAGCAGGTTGCGGCACAGCTCGCGCAGCATCCATTCGTGTGCCTGCACGGGCGCGGCATCGGTGGCAATGCAAAAGTCCAGGTCGCCCTGGGCGATCAGGGGCGACAGCTCCAGCGCCACTTCGCGCAGCACCGCGTCCAGCCGGGTGGTGGGCAGACCGCCTTGCTGGCGCAGTTGCTCCACCTTGGCCAGCGCCAGCATCTGGTTGGCCAGCTGGGTGGCGCGGTCCACGGTGTGGCCGATCTCCTGCAGCGCCTGCTCGGGCGGCAGGTCGCCGCGCAGCGCGGACTGCACCTGGGTCTTGAGCACTGCCAGCGGCGTGCGCAGCTGGTGCGATGCGTCGCGCACAAAGCGCTGCTGGTGCGCCAGCAGGCGCGACAGGCGCTGCATGACCGCGTTGGTGGCGTCGATCAGCGGTTGCAGCTCGCGCGGCGCGGCAGGCGCGGCAATGGGGGCCAGGTCGCCTTCGGCGCGGGCCTGCAGGTTGCTGCTCAACTGGCGCACCGGGCGTGTGGCGCGCTGCACCACCAGTACCACGATGCCTGCAATCAGCGCCAGCAGCAGCGCCTGGCGCGCCAGCGTGGTGTGCAGGATCTGCAGCGCCGCGGCCTCGCGCAGCTCCAGCGTCTCGGCCACCTGGATCACGGCCATGCCGCGCCCCTCGCTGCTGGCCACGGGCTGCAGCAGCACGGCCACGCGCACGGGCTGGCCGCGAAACTGCGCGTCGTAGAAGTCCACCAGCGCCGCGTAGGGCGGGCGCTGCGCGATGGTGCCGCGCCAGATGGGCAGCTCGGCAAAGCCGGAGATCAGCTCGCCATGCAGGCTGGACACGCGGTAGAACATGCGGCTTTGGTTGTCGGCCTCGAAGGCTTCCAGCGCCGCATAGGGGACGGTGGCGCGCAGCTCGGCCAGCTCGTCGTAGCCGCGCACGTCCAGCTGCTCGCTGATGGTCTTGGCCGACGCCAGCAGCGTGCGGTCGTAGGCGGTGTGCAGCGCGGCCAGCGCCTGGCGGTGCAGGCTGTAGGTGTTCACGCCCACGAACAGCAGCGTGGGCAGCAAGATGCCCAGCAGCAGCTGGCGGCGCAGCGATTGCGGGCGGGTCATGTTTGGCGTTCAGGCCTCGGGTTTGAGAAGGTAGCCCAGCCCGCGCAGCGTCATCAGCACCACGCCCGTGCCCGCCAGCTTTTTGCGCAGGCGATAGACCACCACCTCGATGGCCTCGTACTGCACGTCGGTCTGGCCGGGAAAGACCAGCTCGTACAGCCGCTCCTTGCTCACCGCGTGCCTCGGCTGGGCCAGCAGGGCGCGCAGCAGCGCCAGCTCGCGCGGGGTGAGGTCCATGGGCGCGCCGTGCGCGTAGGCTATGCCGCTCTCTTTTTCATAGCTTATGGCGCCCATTGATGGTGCGCTGGAGGCTGATTTGCCCCCTGGTGCATCGCTGCTGCGGCGCACCAGGGCGCGCAGGCGCGCCTCCAGCTCGTCCAGGTCGAAGGGCTTGGGCAGGTAGTCGTCGGCGCCGGCGTTCAGGCCCAGCACGCGGTCGCCCACGGTGCCGCGCGCGGTCAGCAGCAGCACGGGCGTGCGCAGGCCGCCGGCGCGCGCCTGCTGCAGCACCTGCAGGCCGTCCAGGCCGGGCAGGGTCAGGTCCAGCACCACCGCATCGGGCGGGCGCGCGCGCCATTCGGCCAGCGCGGCGCGGCCATCGCCCACGGCGGTGACGGCCATGCCGCGGCGCGCCAGCGAGCGCTGCAGCGTGGCCTGCATGGTGGCGTCGTCTTCGACCAGGAGCAATTGCATGGCGCGGATTATCAGTGTGGCGACACGGGGCTGCGGGCAGTGGATTGCCGCTTGCGCAGCAATGACGGACGGGGTGCAGGATTCATCCGACGCATCGGTACAGCGGTGCCCATGCGCGTAAACCCCAGTGCCGCGGACAGCCGATTGACAGCTTGCGCGCGCATCATCGCTGCCGTTCAACCCAGATTTCTCATTAGGCGCACCTTCGGTGCTGCTTGGGTGTCAGCGGTGCATTTGCGGTCATTTCGGCCCCTCTTCGTCGCCCATAGCTACGGCTATGGACTCCTCAGTCGGGACCGAACTGCCTCGCAACTGCCCTCGCTGCCATCCCAAGCCCTAATGGGAAATCTGGGTTCAAAGTTACGTTTTTCACATGCAAGGAGACAACATGCGTCGCGATACCTTTTTGAAGTCGCTGGCGGCCCTGGCCGCTGCGGGCAGCCTGCCGCTTTCGGCGCGCGCTGCCGTGGCCGTCAAGATGATGCTGCCCGCCAACCCCGGCGGCGGCTGGGACACCACCGGCCGCGCCCTGGGCAAGGCCCTGCAGGACGCGGGCGTGGCCTCCAGCGTGACCTTTGACAACAAGGGCGGCGCGGCCGGCGCCATTGGCCTGGCGCAGTTCGTCAACAGCTCCAAGGGCGACCCCAACGCGCTGATGGTGATGGGCGCCGTGATGCTGGGCGGCATCATCACCGGCAAGCCGCCGGTCAACCTGAGCCAGGCCACGCCGATTGCGCGGCTGACCAGCGAATACAACGTGTTCGTGCTGCCTGCCAATTCGCCCTTCAAGAGCATGGCCGAGGTGGTGGCGCAACTGAAGAAAGACCCCGGCAGCGTGAAGTGGGGTGGCGGCTCGCGCGGCTCCACCGAGCACATCGCGGCGGCCATGATTGCGCGTGCCGTGGGCGCCGACCCGGCCAAGATCAACTACGTGGCCTTCCGCGGGGGCGGCGAGGCCACGGCGGCCATCCTGGGCGGCAACGTCACCGTGGGCGGCAGCGGCTACAGCGAGTTTGCCGAGTACATCGCCGCGGGCAAGATGAAGCCCATCGGCGTCACGTCGGGCCAGCGCCTCAAGGGCGTGAATGTGCCCACGCTGAAAGAGCAGGGCATTGACGTGGAGATTGGCAACTGGCGCGGCGTGTACGGCGCGCCCGGCATCACGCCCGAGCAGCGCAAGGCCCTGATCGCCATGGTGGACAAGGCCGTCAAGAGCCGCGCCTGGCAGGAGGCGCTGGAGAAAAACGGCTGGACACCCGCCTGGCTGGCCGGCGACGAGTTCGCCAGCTTTGTCGATAACGAGTTCGCCAGCCTGCGCGCCACGATGGTCAAGTCCGGCATGGTGTGATTCCTCCCGGTATTGCGAATACTTTGTTTTTGATAGCTGCTGGCGCTTCTTTTGCAGGCGCTGGTGGCTGCTCTGCCTGTTCACGTTGTTGCCGCGCTGGCTGTCATTCACAGCCGCGATGAATCCGCGGCGCGGTTTCAATCCAGCGGCGCCTGCGCAGGGCGCTGTTTTTCTTCAGAGGCTACAGCCATGCCCGAGCTTTCTTCTCCTCCTCATTCAGCCGCCGCGCCCCAGGACGCGGGCAGCGTGCCATCGCCAGCCTGGCAGGCCGCCGTGGGCGTGGCCGTGGTGCTGGTGGCCGTGGGCATGGCCTTTGGCGCGCTGCAGATTCCTGCAGATGCCGGCTACGGCGGCGTAGGCCCCAACTTTCTGCCCTGGGCCTGCGCCGCGGTGCTGGGCCTGTGCGGCATTCTGTTGGTGCGCGAGGCGCTCACGGGCGGCTACCGCCAGGCGGCCGACCCCGGCGGCGCGGCGCGCGCGGCGCTGGGGCCGTTTGCCTGGGTGTCGGCCGGGCTGCTGCTGAATGCGGCGCTGATCACGCAGCTGGGCTTCATCGCGGGCTGCACGCTGTGCTATGCGCTGGCGGTGCAGGGCCTGCGCCGAGCCAATGGCCAAACGGGGCTGCTGGCGCCGCGGGCGCTGGCGGTGGATGTGCTGACGGGCCTGGCGATCTCGGCGCCTGTGTTCTGGCTGTTCACGCAGTTTCTGGCCATCAATCTTCCCGGACTGACTGACACAGGGTGGCTGTAATGGAAATCTTTGACGCATTGATGGCGGGCTTTGCCACGGCGATCACCCCGGCCAATCTGCTGTGGGCGCTGGTGGGCTGCGCCCTGGGCACGGCGGTGGGCGTGCTGCCCGGCATCGGCCCGGCGGTGGCGGTGGCCATGCTGCTGCCCATCACCTCCAAGGTGGAGATGACTGCCTCGATGATCTTCTTTGCCGGCATCTACTACGGCGCCATGTATGGCGGCTCCACCACGTCCATCTTGCTCAACACCCCTGGCGAGACGGCCAGCATGGTCACGGCCATGGAGGGCAACAAAATGGCCAAGAGCGGCCGCGCGGGCGCGGCGCTGGCCACGGCGGCCATTGGCTCGTTTGTCGCCGGCACCGTGGCCACCGTGGTGGTCACGCTGTTTGCCCCCACGGTGGCGGACTTTGCCGTGCGGCTGGGCCCGCCCGAGTACTTCATGCTGATGGTGCTGGCGTTCACCACCGTGAGCGCCGTGCTGGGCCAGAGCAGCCTGCGTGGCATGACGTCGCTGTTTGTCGGCCTGGCGCTGGGCTGCGTGGGCATGGACCAGATCTCGGGCGCGGCACGCTACACGGGCGGCAAGATGGAGCTGCTGGACGGCGTGGACATCGTGCTGGTGGCCGTGGGCCTGTTCGCCGTGGCCGAGGTGCTGTACGCCGCGCTGTACGAGGGCAAGGTGGAGGAATCGCAGAACAAGCTGACCCGTGTGCACATGACGGCGCGCGACTGGAAGCGCTCGGTGCCCGCGTGGCTGCGCGGCACCCTGATCGGCACGCCGTTTGGCTGCATACCGGCTGGCGGCACCGAGATTCCCACCTTCTTGAGCTACGCCACCGAGAAAAAGCTGGCCAAGGGCGAGGACAAGGCGGAGTTTGGCGCCGCGGGCGCCATCGAGGGCGTGGCCGGCCCCGAGGCCGCCAACAACGCCACCGTGACGGCGGCGATGATTCCGCTGCTGACCCTGGGCATTCCCACCAGCAACACCACCGCCGTGCTGCTGGGCGCGTTCCAGAACTACGGCATCAACCCCGGGCCGCAGTTGTTCACCACATCGGCGGCGCTGGTGTGGGCGCTGATCGCGTCGCTGTACATCGGCAACCTCATGCTGCTGGTGCTGAACCTGCCCCTGGTGGGGCTGTGGGTGAAGCTGCTGAAGATTCCGCGCCCGCAGTTGTACGCGGGCATTCTGATCTTTGCCACCGTGGGCGCCTACGGCATGCGCCAGAGCACGTTTGACCTGTTTCTGCTGTACGCCATCGGCCTGCTGGGCGTGCTGATGCGGCGCTTTGACTTCCCAACCGCGCCCGTGGTGGTGGGCATGATCCTGGGGCCGCTGGCCGAGGCGCAGCTGCGCAACGCCATCTCGATTGGCGAGGGCAGCTGGATGATCTTTTTGCAGCGGCCCATGACGGTGACGCTGCTGGTGATCGTGCTGGCCGTGCTCATCGTGCCGCGCGTGCTGCGCCGCTGGGCCGAGCGCAACCTGGTGCACGCGCACCAAAGCGCAGACGATGTGAGCTGACAGACCAGTACGGCGAAGCGGTACGCCGCCAGTCGCAATCTGCCCTGGCGCAGCGTCTTTGCCGCCCGCCACCGCCAAGCCCCGGCGGACTGCAACCCTGGGTTCTACCTGACTTGTAAAGCCGCGCGCGTCGCTAACATGCGCCCATGCTTTTGAACGCTCCGCGTGACCTGCAATGACTGCGCCCCCGGTTCTGACCGGGGGCGCATTGTTTTTTCGTACTGCCAAAAACCACAACCCAAGGAGACAACATGCGAATGAATCCACGATTGACGATGCGCTGCGCCCTCACGGCGCTGGCCGGGGCTGCGCTGGTAGCCTGCGGCGGCGATGACGAGGGGCCGGTCAACGAGCTGCCCAAGGGCATCAAGGAGATCAGCGCCACCGTCTATCCGGCCACCACCGTGGGCACGGGCGCCACGGCGGCCACGCAAGACCTGCTGACCGGCGGCATCGGCAAAACGGGCCTGGGCGCAGCGGCTGCGCCCGCCTACGCCGACCCGGCCAACCCCACGGCGGCCGAGCTGCGCCGCAACGCGTTGTTTTCCAACTACCGCGGCCTCCTGGACTACACCGCCAACGGCGGCTACGGCAGCCTGTACGGTCCCAACGTCACGGCCGACGGCCGCGTGACGACCAGCGAGGGCCTGATCCCCGGCCGTGAATACCTGGCCGTGCTCGACGATGGCACGGGCCGCAAGCAGACCGTGATCGCCGTGCAGGTGCCCGACAGCTTCAGCGCGGCCAATCCCTGCATCGTGCTGGGGCCGTCGTCCGGGTCGCGCGGTGTGTATGGCGCCATCGGCACGGCGGGCGAGTGGGGCCTGAAGAAGGGCTGCGCCGTGGCGCTGACCGACGCGGGCAAGGGCGTGGGCCTGCACAACCTGGCCGACGACACCGTCAACAAGGTGGACGGCACGCGCGCCACGCGCACGGCCGCGGGCGCGCTGGCCTTTTTTGCCGCCAACATCACCGACGCTGCGCGCTCGCTCTATAACGCGGCCTTCCCTAACCGCATCGCCATCAAGCACGCGCAATCCCAGCAAAACCCCGAGAAGGACTGGGGTACAGACACCCTGGCCGCGGGCCGCTACGCGCTGTATGTGCTGAACGCGCGCTATGGCACGGCAGACAACCCCGTGCCCTTCACCAGGAACAACACGCTGGTGATTGCGGGATCGGCGTCCAACGGCGGCGCGGCATCGCTGCGGGCGGCCGAGCAAGACAGCGAGGGCCTGATCGACGGCGTGGTGGCCTCCGAGCCCGTCACCGAGATGCCCACCGCCGCGGGCTACGGCATCCAGTTTGGCGGCGCCGCCGTGGCGGGCTACGGCAAGACCCTGGCCGAATACACCACCTACGGCAACATCTTCCAGCCCTGCGCGGCGCTGGCGGCCGATGCGGCCATTGCCGAGACCTCGATCTACAACTACATCGGCCTCGTCAACATGACGGCCCGCGCCACCGCGCGCTGCGATGGCCTGGCGGCCAAGGGCCTGGTCAGCGGCGCCACCACCGCCCAGCGCGCCGCCGACGCCCTGGCCAAGCTGCGCGCCTTTGGCTGGTCGGACGAGAGCAACACCATGCACAACGCCCACTACGCGCTGGGCAACGGGCCCATCCTGTCGGCCATGTACACCATGGCCTATGGCCGTTTTGGTGCCGATGCCAACCTGTGCAGCAGCAGCTTTGCCGCGGTCAACGCTGCAAACGGCGACGTGGTGGCCGCCACGCCCACGGCGCTGGCGCAAAGCGCCGCCACGGCCAACGGCACGGCCAACGGCACGCCCGCCACGGTGGTCTATAACAACTCGCTGGGCGGGGCCAAGGCCTGGCAGTTTGCGGTGTCGCCCTCGACCGGCGTGGCCGACTTCGGTCTGGACAACGCCCTGTGCCAGCACGCGCTGGTCAGCGGCAAAGACCTGGCCAGCGGCGCGGCGCTGACGGCCAGCACCACGCCCACCAAGGCGCAAAGCGATGCGGTGCGCGCTGGCATTGCCGAGGTATTGCACAGCGCCAACCTGCGCGGCAAGCCGGCCATCATCGTGTCGGGCCGCAGCGACGCGCTGGTGCCGGTCAACAACAACTCGCGGGCCTACACGGCGCTCAATCGCACGATCGAGGGCGCATCGACCAAGCTGCGCTATATCGAGGTTTTGAACGGCCAGCACTTTGATACGTTCTTGCCCTTCTCGGGCTTTGACACGCGCTTCGTGCCGCTGCACCCGTACTTCAACCAGGCCATGGACGTGATGTGGGCCCACCTGAAGAACGGCGCCGCGCTGCCCGCCAACCAGGTCGTGCGCACCACGCCCCGCGGCGGCGTGCCCGGCGCGGCGCCCGCCATTACGGCCGCCCATGTGCCGCCGTTTGCCCTGGCGCCCGCCGCTGCCGACCAGATCGGCTTTGCCGGCACGTCCATCACCGTGCCGCGCTGAAGTCCCGGCGACTGCAGGCCGTGCGTCTGTCCAGGCTGATCGGCCTGGAGTCCTTGAAACAGTCGGTCCGGCCCGGCGGCGCCCGTGTGCCGCCGGGCCGGGTGCTGCCTGTCTGCGTTCTTGAAACCCGTTGGAGAAAGATGGATGAGCATTTGGATGGCAAAACGGCGGTGTGCGTTGCTGCTGGCGGCGCTGGTGCTGGGTGCCCTCGCGGGCCCGGCGGCGGCATCTCCCGCCGCTGAAGTGTGGGTGGGGCAGGTGGCGCCGCTGTCGGGCGTGCTGGGCTCCACTGGCGAGCAGATGGTGCTGGGCGGCAAGGTGTACTTTGATGCGGTCAACGCCCAGGGCGGCGTGCACGGCGCGCAGATCCGCGTGGCCGTGGAAGACGACGGCTACAGGGTCGAAGACACCGTGCGCCTGACCCGCGCCATGCTGGCGCGCCCCGAGGTGGTGGCGCTGTTTGGCTACGCCGGCACATCCAACCTTGCGCAGTTGCTGTCGGACAAGGTGCTCGAGCGCGGCGGCGCGGCGCTGGTGGCGCCCTACACCGGCGGCGAAGTGCTGCGCGCGCCCTTCAATCCGTGGATTTTTCATGTGCGTGCGGGCTACGCCGACGAGGCCGAGCACATGGTGCAGCAGCTGGCCACGCTGGGCGTCACGCGCATTGCCGTCATGTACCAGGACGACGGCTTCGGCAAGGCCGGGCTGGCTGGCGTGGAGGCGGCGCTGGCGCGGCGCCAGCTCCAGCTGGTGACCGCTGCGGGCTACGAGCGCAACACCGACAACGTGGATGCGGCGGTGAAGGCCATCCGTGCCACCGACGCACAGGCGGTGATCATGATTGCCATCAACAAGCCTGCCGCCGCGTTTGCCAAGCGCTACCGCGAGGCGGGCGGCGGCGCGCAGCTGTTCAACATCTCGGTGGTGGACCCGGCCGAGATCGTGAAGCTGGCGGGCCTGAAGAACGCGCACGGCCTGGCCATCAGCCAGGTGGTGCCCTACCCGTACCGGCCGCAGCTGCCCGTGGTGCGTGAATACCAGCAACTGCTGCAAAAGTACGCACCGGGCGCCGAGGTCAACTACACCAGCTTCGAGCTGTTTTTGGGCGCCAAGGTGCTGGTGGAGGCACTGCGCCGCGCCGGCCCCCAGCCCACGCGCTCGCGCGTGCTGCGCGCGCTGGAGTCGCTGCAATCCTATGACCTGGGCGGCATCACCCTGAGCTACGGCCCGGCCAACCGGGTGGGTTCGCGCTTCGTCGAAGTCACCGTGATCGACAGCAACGGACGGCTTCTCAAGTAACCCTGGTGGTAGCTTCAGTCCGGCATGGAGCAATGCCCGCCGGATGCCGCCTTGCCCGATCCGGCGGCAATCAGCGGGGCCTCAAAGCGCAGATCCACCGGGGCCGAGGTGCCGTAGTCCCAGGCCACAAAGGCGGCAAGCACGGCCCAAAAAGCCAGGCGCAGCGTGGTGTGTCGTGTCATGGCGTGTCTCTCCCGGGGCTCAAAAACCAAAATGGCGGCGGATGCGCAGGCCGAAGATCGTGCCTGCGAAGGCCAGCGGCACCCAGATCCAGCCATGGATGCTGCCCGTGGAGATGCCCGACAGCATGGCCCCCACGTTGCAGCCAAACGCCAGGCGCGAGCTGTAGCCCAGCAGCAGACCGGCCGCCAGGGCCACGGCCCATTGCGTACCCGTCAGGGCTTTGGCCGCGGCGGGCTTGCCGGCCGACACCCACAGCGCGCCGCCCAGAATGCCGATGTTGGTGATGCTGGTCACGTCCAGCAGCACGGTTTCTTGCAGGCGGGCGGCGTTGCCGGGCTGGCTCCAGAACCAGTTGCCTGCCAGATCCGCGGCACCGCTGGCCTGGGCGATTTTGGCGGCCCACAGGCCAAAACCATAGACCACGCCCCAGGGCTGGCCGGCGATCACCAGGTTCAGCGTGGCCAGCAGCGCCAGCAGCACCGCGCCCACGATCCACTTGCGCACCAGCAGCGGCTTGGGCTGCGCACCTTGCACCACGGGGGCGCGGCGCGCATACCAGCGCACGGCCACCGCGGCCGCGGCCAGTGCCGCCAGCGTCATCAGCAATGCCTCTTGCCAGCCGAAGCGGCTGACCAGGCCCACCGGCGCTGCGCGGCCCAGGTCCAGCCAGAAGCCCAGGTGCAGCGACCCCAGGAAGCTGCCCAGCGCAAACAGCGGCAGGATGGCCATGTTCATCGGAATGCCAAGGCCTGCCTTGTACAGCGTGCCGCTGCCGCAGCCGTCTGCAATCTGCATGCACAGCCCGAACACAAAGGCGCCCACCAACAGGCTGACGCTGGGCGGGCCCAGCGCGGCCGTCAGTTCAGGAAAATGCCCCAGCAGCGGCATGGCCAGCGCAGCGGCCAGGGCCAGCAGCAGCAACTGGCCCATGACGCCGCTGGCGTCTTTGTCCTCGATCAGCATGCGCCAGCCGGTGGTGAAGCCAAAGCGCTGGCCCGCCAGCACCGCGCCCAGGCCCAGGCCCACGGCGAACAGGGCGGCCTGCCGCACGGACACGGTCCACAGCAGCCAGCCAAAGAACACGGCCAGCAGGGCCGCCAGGGGGATTCGTTTCATGGGTAAAAAATCAAAAAAGTGAGCTGCCAGCGCTTGCTGGATAAGCGCTGGGGGTTAACTGGGCTACAAACTTTTGGGGCCGCCGATCGGGCACGCGGCTTACCTGAACTTGCGCTCCCACCACTGCCGGGCGTCGTAGGCCAGCGCCTCGGCGCGGCTGGGCTGGTTGGCCATCAGCGGCGGTTCCTTGGACTGGGTCCAGTCCACCATGGAGCCCGCGTACAGTTTCACGCCGGGCAGGCCCGCCACTTCGGACAGGCCGAACCAGTCGGTCGCCGCCCAGTGGCCGGTGTTGCAGAACGCCACCATGTCCTGCCCCTGTTCGCGCTTGACCTTGGCGGCGATCTGCTTGGCCGTGGCCGCATCGACAAAGGTGGTCGTGCCCGGCACGAACCACTGGTTGAAGTCCAGCTGCTGCGCGCCGGGCAGGGTGCCCGAGACCTTGGCCGCAGGCGCGCGCACCTTGCCCTGGTAGAAAGCGTCGGGGCGCGAGTCCACCAGCGCCGCATTGCTCAGGCGGATGTGCTGGCCCACGTCCTCGCGCGTGGCCAGCAGGCGGGTGTCCAGCGCGGGGGCGTACTGGCTGGCCGTCACCTGGGGCACTTCGGTCGTCAGGGGCAGCTTGGCCTGGCTCCAGGCCTTCATGCCGCCGTTCAGGATGGACAGCTCTTTCAGTCCCAGCAGCTTCAAAGTCCAGTACACGCGGGCGGCGGCGCCAAAGTCGGTGGTGTCGGCTCCGGTGGAGACGATCACGGCATGCGTGGCGGGCGTCAGGCCCAGCGACTGCACCAGCGCGGTGAGCTGGGGCAGCTCGGGCAGCTCGCCAGGGTTGCTGGCGGGGCCGCGCCAGCGGCCGTAGGGCGCGTTCAGTGCGCCGGGGATGTGCTGCGCGGCATAGCTGGCGGGGTCGCGGATATCGATCACGCGCGGTGCGGCGGGCTGGCCGGTCCGGGCTTGCAGTTCGACGGGTGTGAGCAGCGGCTGGGCGGCCCAGCCCGCAGGAGCCGCGAGGGCAGCGGCAGAGAACACGGCGAGCGCCAGCAGTTTTTTCATGGCCATGAAAGCAACAGAGGGTTCAAGGAAGGCGGCGATTGTCCCGCGCTGGCGCGCTGCGCCAACGACAGAATCGAATTGTTCTTATAGCCCGCGTGGATAAGTACCGCGTCCACGCGGCACGCCCCGGCGCCCCAGTGCCATGGCCTGCCAGGCGCGGCGGTAGGCCAGCAGCGTGCGCTCGGCGCGCGCTTGCACGCTGCCCTCCCAGTGCTCGTCGGGCGTGAGGCCGGCCTGCGTGCCCGTGAGCAGCGCAATCCCTTCGCTGACATGCTGCACGGCATAGACATGAAAGCGCCCGGCCGCCACCGCATCGACCACCGCGGGCGACAGCATCAGGTGGCGCTGGTTGCGCGCCGGGATCAGCACGCCTTGGGTGCCCGTCAGGCCGGCGTGTTCGCACACGCGAAACCAGCCTTCGATTTTTTCGTTCAACCCGCCCACGGGCAGCACCTCGCCGTGCTGGTTTAGGGCGCCGGTGACTGCGATGTCCTGGCGCAGGGGCAGGCCCGACAGCGACGACAGCAGCGCGTACAGCTCGGCGCAGGAGGCCGAGTCGCCCTCGATGCCGCTGTATTCCTGCTCCAGCACGATGGACGCATTGAGCGCCAGCGGCGCCAGATGCCCGAACAGCGCGCTGAAATAGCTGTGCAGTATCAGCACGCCCTTGTCGTGGATGGGGCCGGACAGCTCCACCTCGCGCTCGATGTTCACCAGCCCTTCCTGGCCGGCGTGCGTGCGCGCGGTGATGCGCACCGGAAAGCCGAAGCGGTAGTCGCCCAGGTCGATCTGCGTGAGCGCGTTGAGCTGGCCCACGCGCGTGCCCTCCAGTGTGATGAGCAGCTCGCCCTCGGCAATCGCCTCGTGCAGTTCTTCTTCGGGCGCGTTGTGGCGCTGGCGCCTGGCGGCCAGCGCCGCCTCCACGTCGGCGGCGTCGGCCAGCAGCGCGCCACGCGCGCGGGCCTGCGCGGCGCATTCGAGCACCAGCGCCTCCAGGCTGGAAAAGCGCGCGCTCTGGCGCGTCTGGTCATCGGCCTCGCGGTGCATGCATTCCAGCAGGCGCGCCACGGCGGCCGCGCTGCAGTGCGGCAGGCCGCGCTGCGCGCAAAAGCGCGCGATGAACACCGCGCTGGCGTAGTGCGTGTCAGCGTTGGCAATGAAGCGATCGGCAAAGTCCACCTTCACGCGAAAGCGCTGCGCCAGGTCTTCGTCGCCTTCCTGCAGCACGTAGTACTCGGCGGCCGACCCGATCAGCACCAGCTTGACCTCCACGTCCACGCCCTCGGGCTGCAGCGCCACCGTGGCCCCGCTGCCGTGGCTGGCGGCCAAGTCTTCGATGGCCAGGCGGTTGCAGCGCAAAAAGCGGCGCAGCCGCTCCCACAGCGGCGTGTCGCCCAGCAGATCGCGCAAAAACAGCATCAGGTAGCCACCGTGCGCGCGCAGCAGGCCACCGGCGTGAATGTCGGAAAAATCGGCGTAGGGCGCGTCCTCGCCGGATTCGTACTGGATATGCCCGAACAGGTTGCGCAGCTGCGGGTTGTCCTCGACCACGACTGGCGCGCCCTGCAGGCCGGCGTTGTCCACTGCCAGGTTGACCTGGCACATGGCCAGCAGGTCGGCCAGCTGGCTGCGACGCTCATCTTCCAGCGGGTCGTCGGCCTGCGTGCCTTCGTGGGGCACGAACAGCGCCAGCTGATCCAGCACCTCGCGCTGGATCTGATCGAGCCAGCGCCCCAGCTTGACGCCGTCCTTGATCTGCTTGCGCAGCCCCTGGCGGACTTCGTCCAGGCCGTGCGTCAGCAAGGGGCCGGCGCTTTGGCGCAGCAGCTGCGCCAGCGCCTCGTCGCGGGCGTGCTCCAGCGGCCGGGTGCGGTCCAGAAAGCGCACGATCTCGGCGCGCAGTTCCTGCTCGGCTTGCGCGATCGCGGCGCGCTCCGCGCTGCCCAGCGCCGCGGCGTCGGCCTCGGTCAGTGGCTCGTGGGTGGTGGCGCCGAGCAGGGTGAACACCATCTGGCCCTCGTCGCGCACCAGCCGGAAGCGCCGCGCGCGCGCAAACTCGGCCAGCTGGCTGAAGGCCTGCGCCTCGTCGCTCTGGTAGCGCCTGTGGATGCGCTCGCTTTCGTTCTTGACGTCCGGTGCGGCCAGTCGCTTGGGGATGTCGGCCTCCAACTGGCGGCTCCAGCGGGCCATCTGGTCGCGCAACTGCCGCCCCTGACCGGCGGGCAGGCGCAGCGCGCGCGGGCGCTCGGGCGCGTCGAAGTCGTGCAGAAAACACAGGTCGGGCGGCACTGGCCGGCGGGCTGCGGCGTCTTGCATCGCCTGGCGCATCAGCGACGCGCGGCCGCTGCCCACCTCGCCCAGCACGAACAGGTGGTAGTCGGGGTGCTGCATGGTCAGGCCAAAGCGTGCGGCCTCAAAGGCGCGCTGCTGGCCGATCCAGGGCAGCGGCTCGTCCACCAGCGCGCGTGTGTCGGCAAAGCCCAGGGTCTCGGGGTCAATGCGCAGCCGCAGCGCGGCAGCAGGCAGGGCGCAGGGGGCGGTAGCTGTGGTGTTAGGGTTCAAATCAGCCTCCAGCCCAATTGGATAAAGCGCTAGCAGCTATTTATTTAATAGCAAATCAGCCCTGGTCAACCGCCTTTGCCTTCCCGTGGCCCATGGGGCACGCGCCTGCCGGGGCGCCGCCGGCCAGGGCGTGGCGGCGGGCCTCGGCCAGCGCGGCGGCGCTGGGCGCCTCGGTGGGCCAGCCGGCCAGGTGCTGCTGCGCCAGGCGGCTGAGGGCGCCGATCCACTGGCGGTTGTCGTTCAGGCAGGGGATGTAGTGAAACTCCTGGCCCCCGGAGTGCAGGAAGGCCTCGCGCACCTCTTCGTTGATTTCTTCCAGCGTCTCCAGGCAGTCGCTGGTAAAGCCCGGGCAGACCACGTCCACCCGCCGGGTGCCGGCCTGGCCCAGCGCTTCGATGGTGGGCTGGGTGTAGGGCTCCAGCCATTTGGCCTTGCCAAAGCGGGACTGGAAGGTTATGCGGTACTGGTCGGCGCGCAGGCCCAGGCGCTCGCCCAGCAGGCGGCCGGTTTTGCGCGCCTCGCAGTGGTAGGGGTCGCCCAGGTGCAGCGTGCGCTCGGGCACGCCGTGAAAGCTCATCACCAGCTGGTCGGGCGTGCCGTGGGCGGCCCAGTGCGACTCGACGGTGCGCGCCAGGGCGTCGATGTAGCCGGGGTCGTCGTGGTAGCGGTTGACGAAGCGCAGCTCGGGCACGTTGCGGGTGCGCGCGGCCCAGGCGTACACGGCGTCGAACACGCTGGCGGTGGTGGTGCCCGAGTACTGCGGGTACAGCGGCAGGATGAGGATGCGCGTCGCGCCTTCGGCCTTGAGCGCATCCAGCTGGCTGGAGATCGAGGGGTTGCCGTAGCGCATGGCGTGGCGCACCAGCACCTGGTGGCCGGCCTCGCCCAGCCCGTCAGCCAGCAGCGCCGCCTGCCGGGCCGTCCACACCGCCAGGGGCGAGCCCTCGGGCGTCCAGATCGAGGCGTACTTGGCGGCCGACTTGGCCGGGCGCACGCGCAGGATGATGCCGTGCAGGATGGGCAGCCACAGCAGGCGCGCAATCTCCACGACCCGGTGGTCGCCCAGAAACTGCGCCAGATAGCGGCGCACGGCCGGGGCGGTGGCCTCGTCGGGCGTGCCCAGGTTGCACAGCAGCACGGCGGTGCGGCCTGCCTGGCCGTGGGTGTAAGGGGGTTCGGGGGAGAAAGGTGAGCGCATGCCCTGATTGTGGCAAACGCCCCGGCAGGCCGGGTGGCGCTGGAGTATTCTTGCCAGTCCATGCCCGAGCTTGTGTCTGAAACGCCCTTGCCACCCCTGCCACCCCAGCAGCCTGCCGCGCAGCCGTCGGTGCCCGAGTCCGCACCCGTGCCCGCGCCGCAGCTCGACCCCGCCCGCGTGCGTGCCATCACCATCGACCTGGACGACACGCTGTGGCCCATCTGGCCCACCATCGCCCGGGCCGAGGCGGCGCTGGCGGGCTGGCTGGCCGCGCATGCGCCCGCCACGGCAGCCTTGTTTGCCGATGCGCAGGCGCTGCGCGCCATCCGGCTGCACATGCAAACGCTGCGCCCCGACCTGCGGCTGGACCTGAGCGCGCTGCGGCGCGAGTCGATCCGGCTGGCGCTGACCCAGGCGGGCGACGACCCGGCCCTGGCCGAGCCCGCGTTCGACTTCTTTTTTGCCGAGCGCCAGCGCGTCCATCTGTTCGATGACGCGCTGGAGACGCTGGAGTTTTTGTCCACGCGCTACCCGGTGGTGGCTGTGTCCAATGGCAATGCCGACGTGCACCGCGTGGGCATCGGCCGCTATTTCAAGGCCAGCCTCAGCGCGCCGGTGCTGGGCATTGCCAAGCCCGATGCGCGCATCTTCCATGCGGCGGCGCAGGCCGCGGGCGCACTGCCTGCGCAGGTGCTGCATGTGGGCGATGATGCCTTGCTGGACGCGCGCGGTGCGCTGGATGCGGGCATGCAGGCAGCGTGGATCAACACGGCGCAGGCCCCGTGGTTGCACGGTACGCCGCCGCACGCCACGCTGGGCAGCCTGCGCGCGCTGTGCCGGCTGCTGGCCTGAGGAAGTGACTCAGGCGCGGGCGGTTCGCCGCGCGCCCCGCCACAGGCGCAGCACCAGCTTTTCGAGCTCGGCCAGCAGAAAAACCGCCAAACCCGCCAGCACCACGCGCGACCATTCATCCAGGCTCAGGTCGGTGGAGCCAAACACGGCTTGCAGCCAGGGCGCATGCACAAAGGCCAATTGCAGCACCGCGCATGCGCCAATGGCCACCAGCACATGGGGGTTGCCCAGCAGGCCGCTGCGCGTGAGGCTGCTGTGCTCGATGTGGCGGCTGTTGAGCAGGTAGAACATCTCGGCCACCACCACCGCGCTCACGGCCATGGTGCGCGCCGTCTCCACGGTGGTGCCCTGCGCGATCTCCCACAAGAACAGGCCCAGCGATGCGCCGGCCATCAGCATCGACACCATCACCACCCGCCACACGAACAGGCCCGGCAGCAGCTTTTCGCGCGGGTCGCGCGGCGGGCGGCGCATCACGTCGTCCTCGGTGGGCTCGAAGGCCAGCGCCAGCCCCAGCGTGGCCGAGGTGACCAGGTTGATCCACAGCACCTGCACGGCCGTGAGCGGCAGCAGCAGGCCGAAGGCGATGGCAAAGAACACCACCAGCGATTCGCCGCCGTTGGTGGGCAGCATGAACAAAATGAATTTGCGCACGTTGTCGTAGATGCCCCGGCCCTCGCGCACCGCATGGCCCAGCGTGGCGAAGTTGTCGTCGGTCAGCACCATGGCGGCGGCGTCCTTGGCGGCCTCGGTGCCGTTTTTGCCCATGGCCACGCCCACGTCGGCGCGCTTGAGGGCGGGCGCGTCGTTCACGCCGTCGCCCGTCATGGCCACGATTTCGCCGCGCGCCTGCAGCGCCTGCACCAGGCGGATCTTGTGCTCGGGGCTGGCGCGGGCGAACACGTCCACGCTGGCCACCACCTCGCGCAGCGCGTCATCGTCCAGCAGTTCGATCTCGGCGCCGGTCAGGGCGGGCAGCCCTACGCCGATGCCCAGCTGCGCGCCAATGGCACGCGCGGTTTCGGCGTGGTCGCCGGTAATCATCTTCACCCGCACGCCGGCGGCCTGGCACTCGGCCACGGCGGCCACGGCCTCGGGGCGCGGCGGGTCCATGCTACCCATCAGGCCCAGCAGCACAAAGCCATTGTCCAGGTCGCAAAACTGCAACGTGTGCTGCTGCATGGGCACCCGCTTGATGGCCACGGCCAGCACGCGCAGCGCCCGCGCGGCACAGTCGCCCACGGCGCGGCGCCAGTAGTCGGGCTGCAGCGGCACGTCGTCGTGCTGGCCGTCTGCGCGCCAGTGGCGCTGGGCGCGGCACATGTCCAGTACCCGCTCGGGCGCGCCCTTGACCAGGATGACCGAATGGCTCTCGTGGTCGTGGTGCAGCGTGGCCATGAAGCGGTGCTCGGACTCGAACGGTATGGCGTCGATGCGCGGATGCGCGGCGCGCTCGGCCGGGGCGTCCAGCCCGGCCTTGAGCGCCAGGGTGATCAGCGCGCCTTCGGTGGGGTCGCCGGTCAAGGTCCAGCCGTCGTCGGTGTGGTTCAGGGCGGCGTCGTTGCACAACAGCGCCACGTGCGCCAAGGCTTGCAGCGCCGCATCGTCTTGTGGCGCCACGGTTGTGTCCCCGCGCAAAAAACCGCCCAGCGGCGCATAGCCCGTGCCGGTGACCTCATAGACGCGGTCGGCCGTCACCATGCGCTGCACCGTCATCTCGTTGCAGGTCAGGGTGCCGGTCTTGTCCGAGCAGATCACCGTCACCGAGCCCAGCGTTTCCACCGCCGGCAGCTGGCGGATGATGGCGTTGTGCTGCGCCATGCGCCGCACGCCCATGGCCAGCGTGATGGTCATGATGGCGGGCAGGCCTTCGGGAATGGCGGCGGCGGCCAGGGCCACGGCCATCATGAACATTTCTTCGGCGGGCTGGCCGCGCCACAACACGCCGATGGCAAAGGTGGCGATCACGAACACCACGATGACCAGCGCCAGCCAGTGGCTGAACTGCCCTATCTGGCGCAGCAGCGGCGTGGTGCCTGTCTGCACCTGGGCCAGCAGCGCGCTGATGCGCCCCAGCTCGGTGCGCGTGCCCGTGGCCACCACGGCGCCCACGGCCGTGCCAGCGGCCACCAGGGTGCCCGAATAGAGCATGCAATGCCGGTCGCCCAGGGCGGCTGTGGCGTCCACCGGGGCATCGCCCTTGGTGCTGGGCACGGATTCGCCGGTCAGCACCGCCTCGTCGGCGCGCAGGCTTTTGCACGACACGATGCGCAGGTCGGCGGGCACCTTGTCGCCCGATGCCAGCAGCACGATGTCGCCGGGCACCAGCTGCTCGGCGTCCACCAGCTGGCGCTGGCCGCCCCGCAGCACCGTGGCCTGCGGCGACAGCATGCGGCGGATGGCGTCCAGCGCGGACTCGGCCTTGCCCTCTTGCAAAAAGCCGATGACGGCATTGACGATCACGGCCCCCATCAGCACGCCCGTGTCCACCCAGTGGCCCAGCGCCGCCGTGACGGCGGCCGACGCCATCATCACGTAGATCAGCACGTTGTGAAACTGCGCCAGCAGCCGCAGCCAGGCCGGTCGGCGCGGCGGTGCGGGCAGGCGGTTGGGGCCCCACTGCGACAGGCGCCGGTCGGCGTCGGCCTGCGCCAGGCCGCGGTGTGGGTCGGTGCGCAGCTGCTGAACGGTATCCACTGCGGGCAGGGCGTGCCAGTGGGGCGCGTCGGCTTCGGGGGTGGGGGGTGTCTGGGTCATGCAGGCTGGGGTTTGGCTACGAGGTCAACACGGCAATGAGGCAGTCTAGATGCGCAGCCGCACGCGGCCCGGCAATGTCCCGGCGCCACGGCCGGTATCGCTAGCTCCACTTTTACTATCATGTTGATAGCTTCTTGCGCTTTATCTGTCTGCGCTAAAAGCATATTGGGCTTATAAAAATATCCAGGGCGGCGGGCGGTGCGCGCTGGCTGTCGCACCGCCCGCACGGCTCAGTTCAGCATCGGCCGTGCCAGAAAGTCGCGCACAGCCATCAGTGTCTCGTCGGGCGCCTCGGTCATCTGGTTGTGGCCCGCCGGCAGGTGCACCACCTGCAGCGTCTTGCCCGCTGCACGCGCGGCCTGGATCAGGTTTTGCGCCGCCCTGGGGGATGTCATCTGGTCGTGCGTGCCCAGCGCAAACAGCACCGGGCACTGGATGGCGGCGATGGCCTGCTCGCCCTGGGCGTAGCTGTCGCAGGCCACAAAGCCGCGGTGGAACACGTTGACCTGCGGGTTGCTGCGCAGCACCCGGCGGCCCAGTGCCATGCCCGCGCCATACACCCACATGCCTGCGCCCGACGGCGGCGCCAGCGTGTTGCGCGAAAACACGTTGACCATGCGCATCGCCTGCTCGGGGTGGGTCTGCGAGGCCTCGATGAGCGCTGGCGACACCTTCATCGGGTAGGCCGTGCCCACCAGCACCAGGTGGCTGATGCGCGTGCCCAGGCGGGCAGCGGCCTCCAGCGCGATCAGCGATCCCCAACTGTGGCCCACCAGCGCGGCCTGCTGGATGCCCAGCGCATCGAGCAGCGCGCCCACAAAGTCGGCCGCCTGCTCCACGCTGGCGGGCGCCTCGCCGGCGCTCTTGCTGTGGCCGGGCAGATCCACGGCCAGCACGTTCCAGCCGTGGTTGGCCATGTAGCGGCTTTGCAGCGCCCAGACGCTGTGGTCGTTCAGCACGCCGTGGATGAACACCACGGTGGGCTTGGCGGCATCAAACGGCTTGCCGCCGGTGTAGCAATAGGTTTGTGCGCCGTTGACTTGCACGTACATCACGCACCTGCCTTTCCGTCGAGTTTTTCTGCGGCCTTGAGCGCGCGCTTGAGGTCGTCGATCAGATCGTCGGCATCTTCCAGCCCGATGGACAGGCGGATCGTGCCCTGGCCGATGCCGCCGGCAGCCAGCGCCTCGTCGCTCATGCGAAAGTGCGTGGTGCTGGCGGGGTGGATCACCAGGCTGCGGCAGTCGCCCACGTTGGCCAGGTGGCTGAAGAGCTTGAGCGTCTCGATGAACTTCTTGCCCTGCTCGCGGTTGCCCTTCAGGTCAAAGCTGAACACCGAGCCCGCGCCGCGCGGCAGCAGCTTTTGCGCCAGCTGGTGGCTGGGGTGCGACTCCAGCAGCGGGTGACCCACGCGCGCCACGAACGGGTGGCTGGCCAGAAACTGCACCACTTTTTCGGTGTTGCGCATGTGGCGTTCCATGCGCAGCGGCAGCGTTTCGATGCCCTGCAGGATCAGCCAGGCGGTGTGCGGGCTCATGCAGGCGCCAAAGTCGCGCAGACCCTCGCGGCGCGCGCGCAGCAAAAAGGCGCCCACGGTGCTTTCTTCGGTGAACACCATGTTGTGAAAGCCGTCGTAGGGCTGGGTCAGCTCGGGAAAGCGGCCCGAGCCTTCCCAGTCGAAGCTGCCGCCATCCACCACCACGCCGCCAATCACCGTGCCGTGGCCCGACAGGAACTTGGTGGCCGAGTGATAGACCAGGTCGGCCCCGTGCTCGAAGGGCTTGATGAGCCAGGGCGAGGTGAGGGTGGAGTCGATCAGCAGCGGCACGCCCGCTTCGTGCGCGATTTGCGACACGGTGGGAATGTCCAGCACATCCAGCCCGGGGTTGCCCACGGTTTCGCCAAAGAACAATTTGGTGTTGGGGCGGACGGCGGCGCGCCAGCCGTCGATGTCGCTGGGCCTGACGAAGGTGGTGTCGATGCCGAAGCGGCGCAGCGTGTAGTGCAGCAGGTTCTGGCTGCCGCCATACAGCGCCGTGCTGGCCACGATGTGGCTGCCCGCGCCCATCAGCGTGGCAATCGCCAGGTGCAGCGCGGCTTGCCCGCTGGCCACGGCGATCGCGCCCACGCCGCCCTCCAGCGCCGCCACGCGCTGCTCCAGCACCGCGTTGGTGGGGTTGCTGATGCGGCTGTACACATGGCCGGGGCGTTCCAGGTTGAACAAGGCCGCCGCGTGGTCGCTGGATTGAAAGACGAACGAGGTGCTCAGGTGAATGGGCACGGCGCGCGCGCCTGTGGCGGGATCCGGCTGCGCGCCCGCGTGCAGTGCGAGCGTGTCGAAGCCGGGGTCGGAATATCCGGGCATTCAGGTCTCCATGTGGGTGAAACTGCGCGCCATTGTGGGCTATTTGTGGGCTATTCTTGGGCAACAAGGCTGCATGCAGCGCCTGCAGAGCCATCCGGAGATTTCCCATGAAAGTCAGCGACATCCTGCGCCTCAAAGGCAACACCCTCTACACCGTGCACCCCGACGAACCCTTGGCCCGCGCCATCGAAACCCTGGCCGAGCGGGACATCGGCTCGCTGGTCGTCATGGAGCATGGCGACCTGGTGGGCATGCTCACCTTCCGCGAGGTGATCCAGACGTTGGTCAAGAACGGCGGCGGCGTGGGCACCATGCTGGTGCGCACCGCCATGGACGACCACCCGCTCACCTGCACCCTGGAGACCGACATGGACGAGGTGCGCCGCATGATGCTGGATCGCCATGCGCGCTACATGCCGGTGATGGATCGCCGCATGCTCATGGGCGTGATCAGCTTCTACGACGTGGCCAAGGCCGTGGTGGACAGCCAGAACTTCGAGAACAAGCTGCTCAAGGCCTACATCCGCGACTGGCCGCAGGAGGAATCGCGCCCCGCTGCCAGCTGAAGGACTCTGGCGGGCTGTCCTGATGATTGCCCAGGCGGTTACCCATCAAAAAACCCGCCAACCGTTGCTAATCCAGCGCTGGCAGCTATTTTTTTAGTAGCGTTACCCGCTCTGGGATAATCGCGCCCCTATGAGCGGCAACACACTTGGCACCCTTTTTTGCGTCACCAACTTTGGTGAATCCCACGGCCCGGCCATCGGCTGCGTGATCGACGGCTGCCCGCCGGGCATGGATTTGTGTGAGGCCGACATCCAGGCGGATCTGGACCGCCGCCGCCCCGGCACCAGCCGCCATGTGACGCAGCGCAATGAGCCCGACGCGGTCGAGATCCTGTCGGGCGTGTACGAGGGCAAGACCACCGGCACGCCCATCGCGCTGCTGATCCGCAACCAGGACCAGCGCAGCAAGGACTACGGCAACATCCTGCAGACCTTCCGCCCCGGCCATGCCGACTACGCCTATTGGCACAAGTACGGCCTGCGCGATCCGCGCGGCGGCGGCCGCTCGTCCGCGCGCATGACGGCCCCCACCGTGGCGGCCGGCGCCGTGGCCAAGAAATGGCTGGCCGAAAAATTCGGCACGCGCTTTCGCGCCTGCATGACCCAGCTGGGCGAACTGCCCATCCCCTTCGAGAGCTGGGAGCATGTGCCGCGCAACCCGTTTTTTGCCCCGGTGGCCGACGTGCAGGCCTACGAGGACTACATGGACGCGCTGCGCAAGTCCGGCGACTCGTGCGGCGCGCGCATCCGCGTACAGGCCACGGGCGTGCCCGTGGGGCTGGGCGAGCCTTTGTTCGACAAGCTGGACGCCGACATTGCCTACGTGATGATGGGCCTGAACGCCGTGAAGGGCGTGGAGATTGGCGCTGGCTTTGCCAGCGTGGCCCAGCGCGGCACCATGCATGGCGATTCGCTCACGCCGGCAGGCTTTGCCAGCAACAACGCGGGCGGCGTGCTGGGCGGCATCAGCACGGGGCAGGACATTGAGGTGTCCATTGCCATCAAGCCCACCAGTTCCATCATCAGCCCGCGCGAATCCATCGACATCCACGGCCAGAGCACCGAGGTCATCACCAAGGGCCGTCATGACCCTTGCGTGGGCATCCGCGCGGCACCGATCGCAGAAGCTCTGCTGGCGCTGGTGGTCATGGACCACGCTTTGCGCCACCGCGCGCAGTGCGGCGACGTGGTGCAGGCCGTGGGGCCGATAGCGGCCGCGCGCCAGGAATAAAGATCAAAATGGCTGCATTCCGCGTTCCATGAGCGCTGGCAGCTATCAATAAAAGAGCAATAAAGGCGAAGAAGGTTGCGGGCGGGAAGGCCGCGTGGGCCTATTTGCGCACCTCATCGACCAGCGCGCGGAACTCGTCGATGTCCTCGAAGCTGCGGTACACGCTGGCGTAGCGCACATAGGCCACCTTGTCGAGTTTCTTCAGTTCGCGCATGACCAGTTCGCCAATGCGGCTGGACAGCACTTCGCGCTGGCCCAGGGTGCGCAGCTTTTCTTCGATGTGCTCTATGGCCGAGTCGATCTGCACCGTGCTCACCGGGCGCTTGCGCAGCGCCAGCTTGAACGAGCCCAGCAGCTTGTGGCGGTCGTATTCCACACGGCGACCGTCTTTCTTGACTACCGTGGGGAAGTTGACCTCGGGCCGCTCGTAGGTGGTGAAGCGCTTTTCGCAGGCCGCGCACTGGCGCCTGCGGCGGATGAAGTCCCCGTCCTCGGACACCCGGGTCTCTACGACCTGGGTGTCATGGTTGTTGCAAAAGGGGCACTTCATCGCGCAGGCGCTGGCAGCCCCGGATCAGCGATAGACCGGGAAGCGGCTGGTCAGCGCATGCACCTTGGCGCGCACGGCCTCCAGGTTGGCTTCGTCGTGCGGGTTGTCCAGCACGTCGGCCAGCAGGTTGGCGGTGAGGCGCGTTTCTTCTTCCTTGAAGCCGCGCGTGGTGATGGCGGGCGTGCCCACGCGGATGCCGCTGGTCACCATGGGCTTTTCGGGGTCGTTGGGGATCGCGTTCTTGTTGATCGTGATGTGGGCCTTGCCCAGTGCGGCTTCGGCTTCCTTGCCGGTGATGCCCTTGGCGCGCAGATCCACCAGCATGACGTGGCTTTCGGTGCGGCCACTCACGATGCGCAGGCCGCGCTGGATCAGCGTTTCGGCAAACACCTTGGCGTTCTTGGTCACCTGCTGCTGGTACGCCTTGAACTCGGGCGACAGCGCTTCCTTGAAGGCCACGGCCTTGGCGGCGATCACGTGCTCCAGTGGGCCGCCCTGCAGGCCAGGGAAGATGGCGCTGTTGATGGCTTTTTCGTGCTCTGCCTTCATCAGGATGATGCCGCCGCGCGGGCCGCGCAGGCTCTTGTGCGTGGTGGAGGTCACCACGTCTGCAAACGGCACGGGGTTGGGGTACTCGCCTGCGACCACCAGGCCGGCGTAGTGGGCAATGTCCACCCAGAAAATGGCGCCGACTTCCTTGGCAATCTTCGCGAAGCGCTCGAAATCGATGCGCAGCGCGTAGGCAGAGGCACCGGCGATGATCAGCTTGGGCTTGTGCTCGCGGGCCTTGGCTTCCAGCGCGTCGTAGTCGATCTCTTCCTTGTCGTTCAGACCGTAAGAGACCACGTTGAACCACTTGCCGCTCATGTTCAGCGGCATGCCGTGCGTGAGGTGACCGCCTTCGGCCAGGCTCATGCCCAGGATGGTGTCGCCGGGCTTCAAGAAGGCCATCAGCACCGCCTGGTTGGCCTGCGAGCCCGAGTTGGGCTGCACGTTGGCGGCGTCGGCGCCAAACAGCTGCTTGATGCGGTCAATGGCCAGCTGCTCGATCACGTCCACGTTCTCGCAGCCGCCGTAGTAGCGCTTGCCGGGGTAGCCCTCGGCGTACTTGTTGGTCAGTTGCGAGCCCTGGGCGGCCATCACGGCAGGCGAGGCGTAGTTTTCGCTGGCGATCAGTTCGATGTGCTCTTCCTGGCGGCGGTCTTCGGCCTGGATGGCGGCCCACACTTCAGGATCGGTTTGTTCGACAAGGATATTGCGTTGGTACATGGCAGTCCGATGAACTAAGTGTCCCTTGACAATCAAGGGCTGCCCAGGCGAACGACGAATCGCTGCGGGGCTGTTGCCTGCCGCGCGGCACGCTCCCCAGTGGTTTGCAGAAAAAGAATTTTCTGCCGGTATCCACGTCAGCGGCGAGGCCCAAGGGCGCCGCACCGCCTATCGCCAGTTGCGTGCCCGGCTAGTGTAGTCGTTGTAAGAGCGCTCTTGCGCCGGGCAGCGTGGCTTCAGATGCCGTCCAGCAGCGCCACCTTTTCGGCGGCTGGTGCCTGCGCCGCGGGCGCGGCTTCCACTGCAGGGGCAGGTGCGGCAGGCGCCTGGGTGGACAGCATGGCGGGCTTGGTGTTGACCGGCAGGCGGGCGTCGGCGCGGCCATTGGCCACCTGGCGCAGCCTGAAGTGCTCCGCCAGCACCTTCGCGGCGTAGCCGCCGTCGTCCGGCAGATTGGCGGCGCCCACGTAGTAGCGCAGGCCGCCTTCGATCGATCCGGCGCGCGCAATGCACTCTTGCAGCACCTTCACGCCCACGCGCAGGTTGGTCACCGGGTCGAATGCCGCAAGGTGGCCGCCAAAGCCTTCGTACTTGTCGGTGTGCACGCGGGTCATCACCTGCATGAGCCCCTGGGCGCCCACGGGGCTCTGGGCAAACGGGTTGAAGCTCGACTCGACCGCCATCACGGCAAGGATCAGCGTGGGGTCCAGCTTGGTGCGCGCGCCGATGTCGTAGGCTTCTGTCACCAGGGCTGCCAGGGGTTCGGGCGCCACGCGGTATTTTTTGCTCAGCCAGTAGGCCACCGCGGCTTGTTCACGCGGCAGTTCTTTGGGGTTGATGGCCATGGCGCGGTCACTGGCAGCGGGCTCCAGCGGAAAGCCGATCTCCGCCACCTGGCGGGCCTGCAGCCAGTCCATGAGTTGTTCTTCACCAGCCTGGCGCAAGTCGGGCCGCGCTGACAGCGTGATGGCGGCAAAGGCCACGGTCAGCCCCAGCAGTGCGAAGCCGCTGTGAGTCACTTCCAGAAAACCGTTGATCACATCCGCAGTGAAGGTGCGCACACCGGCGACCGCTTTTGCTGACGCTGTCATAACTTCTCCTTTTTGAGTCGAGTCCTGAGTGACGGAGCTCCTTGGACGATGGGTCAGGAGAACTCGGTCCGACCAGGCTGTCTCGCCTGGATTGGCAAACCATGCAGTCCAGTTGCGACGCTTAGGGTCGCCGGAGCTGTCTGTCTGCCTTAGCCGTGTGGGACACGGTTGGGTGGTACGAAGGCCTGTCTTTGAAGGCTGGCGGATTCTATGGGGCCTCAAAATGCAAGGTCAATACTAATAATTTTAATCTTTATACAAAAATTAAATTTAAGCACTGTTTTTAACCTCATTTTTGTGTCAAAAATGGGTCTTCCGAAGGTTGAAGCTGGCATTGACTACCAAATGAAACTCTCAATCTGCAGTGCATTGCTCATTGAGAAAGTCTGTTGGAAAGTGCCGCCGACTTTGCTAACCTGAATTTGCCTGAACTGTTCAGGCATGCGCCCGAAGAAGCGACACCGACTCGATGCACGGCAAAGCTGCCACATTGAGCAATAGGTTCATCGCTTCCAGGGCAAGCCTTGGAGGCAATACCTTGCCTCCCGCACCGGGGACGTTCATCTCCGCGGTGCAAAAGATGGCAAAAGACCGTTGTGTCTGCCGTCAAGCCCGGTGCGCGGATTGACTTCGCGCACCGGGCTTTCTTTTTTGGATGTCCTGGCGTTGGTGGACCGGCGTTCGCTGGTTCAATCAGGTCAGAAACTCAAACGCTCAAGTGATCAGGTGCACCGTGATGCAAGTCCTACAACGTCTCAGAACCCATCGGTGGAGTCGGCCTGTCGCGTGGTTTCTGGGGTGCCTGCTGGCGCTATGGCTGATGGCCTGGCTGATCGTGCCTCCGGTGGCGCGCGCGCAAATTGAAAAGTACGCATCGCAAGCGCTGGGCCGCGCCGTGACTGTCGCCAGGGTCGAGTTTCTGCCGTGGACGCTGGAGGCCACGGTGCATGGCTTGTCGATCGCCTCTCAGGATGGCAAGACTTCCCAGGTTCAGGTGGCACGTATCTATTTAGATGCCGAGCTGCAATCGCTGTGGCGCCTGGCGCCGGTGATCGATGCATTGCAGGTGGACGAACCGGTCATCCGTGTCACGCAGACGCAGCCGGGGCGCTATGACTTCGACGATGTGCTGGCCCGCCTTGCGCAGCAGAGCGCGCAGATGCAGCCGGGCACCAAGGCATCACCGTCGCGCTTTGCGTTGTACAACCTGGCGCTGCAGGGCGGCGCCATTGAATTTGACGACCGCACGGTGGGCCAGGTTCACGCACTGCGGCAGATTCGGCTGGACATACCCTTTCTGAGCAATTTTTCTGCTGCCCGCGCGGTGACGGTCACCCCGCGCCTGGCTTTCACGATGAATGGCAGCCGCTTTGATTCTGCAGCGCAGGTCACCCCATTTGCCGAAAATCGCCACACAGAGATCCAGCTGAAGATCGAGGGATTCGATCTGGGCTCCTTTGGCGACTACCTGCCGGGCAACGTGCCGCTGCGCCTCAAGGCGGGTGTGCTCGATGCCGATTTGCGGCTGGGTTTTGAGCAGCAGCCCGCGCCCGAGTTCAAGATCGCCGGGCATCTGGCGCTGCGCGGCGTGCAGACCACAGACCTGGCTGGCGCTCCTTTGCTGGAGTTTGACGCCCTGCAGATGGCAATCAAGGATGTGCAGCCATTGCAGCGCGTGGTGGACATAGACACCCTTGAGTGGCATGGCGCCCGCATGCAGCTGCGCCGGGACGCATCCGGGCGTCTGGCGTTCACGGCGCATCCGCAGGCCGCGCCAGCGGGGCAGGGCCCCAAGGCCGCGCAGGCGCCAGCCGCGCAAAAGGATGAATCCCCCTGGCAGTTCAGACTTGGGGCGCTGAGGCTTGCCGACGGCGCCCTTGAATGGACGGACGCCAGCCTGCACGGCGCCAACGCCACCTGGACAGCCGATGACCTGCAACTGGAGGCTTCGGCGATTGCGTGGCCCCTGCGGCAGCCGTTGCAATTCAAGGCAAGCGGCCGGCTGTCGGGCGGTGGCGCCCGGGCTGATGGCGCACGCCTGGCCGTCCAGGGCCAGGCGACCGATGTCGTCGCGCAAGCGGCGGTTTCTGTCCGCGGCCTGGACGTGGCGATGGCCGCGCCCTACCTGCAAGCAGTGCTGAAGCCGTCGGTTGGCGGCATGGTGGACGCGGACCTGGGCCTGGCCAGAAACGGCGATGCCATCGCGGCCAAGGTGGCGACCTTGTCAGTGGACAAGCTGGCCCTGGGTTGCATGGCAGGCGACAAGTGCCAGAGTTTGCGCGGCGCCGGGATGGTGGGTGCGGGCAACGACGTATTGGCGCAGTGGGGTCGGCTGGACGTGGCCGATGCCCTGGTGCTGCTGCCGCGTCGCCAGTTGACGCTAGGCAGGGTGGCTTTGCACCAGCCTCGGCTGCTCGTGGCGCGCGCGCCAGAAGGCGGCTGGATGTTCGAGCAGTGGCTGGCGCAGGCGACGGCCGCAGCGCCACCCGGCCAACCCCATGGCGTACCGACACAGAAGGCCGGGCGAGAGCTCTGGACGCTGAAGCTGCACGACCTTGAGGTTCAGGACGCCAACGTCGCTTTCCGGGACTCCGCGCCTGCCACGCCGGTGGCGCTCAACCTGTCCGGGCTGCAGGCGCGCCTGCGTGGTATCTCCCTGGTCGATGGCAAGCTGGCACCGGCAGCGGTGCATCTGGATACGCGCGTGGGTGCCGGTCGCACCGAGCCGGGGCGGCTGACTTATGAAGGCTCCGTGGCGGCGGCCGAGGCGCTGACCGTCCAGGGCACAGTGCGTGCGCATCATGTGCCGCTGCACGCGCTGGAGCCTTACGTGGCGCCGGGCCTGAATGTGGACATCTTGCGTGCCGATGGCAGTTTTGTCGGTGATCTGCGCTTTGTGAATGGCGCAGCGGCACCCACCCTGTCGGTGGCGGGAGATGCGTCGCTCGATGAGGTGCATGTGCGCGCCGCGGGCGGCGAGACGGCAGACGGCGGGCCGGACGCACAAAGCGTGCGCGTGGCGCAGCGGGGCGAGGAGCTGCTGCGCTGGAAGTCGCTGTCGCTGCGTGGCGTGGCCTTGCAACTGAACCCGGGCCAGCCATTGGCGCTGGACGTGGCGCAGACTGCACTGAGCGACTTTTTCGCGCGCATCATCGTGCAGGAAGACGGCCGCATCAATCTGCAAAACATGGGCAAGGCCGCTGCGACCGGGCAGGCCATGGCCGGGCCGCAGGTGTCCACGGCCCCCTCGTCAGAAGCGGAGAACCGGGCAGCACCCGCAGCAGAGCAGCCGGCCCAGTCGATGGCGCCGCGCATTCGCTTCGGCCCTGTGGCGCTCACCAACGGTTCGATCCGGTTCTCGGACTACTTCATCAAGCCCAATTATTCGGCCGACCTCAGCGATTTGACGGGCCGGCTCAGCGCGTTTTCGTCCGCTGCGCCCGTGGCCGGTGCACAACCGCAAATGGCCGAGCTGGAGCTGCGCGGCCGCGCTCAGGGCACGGCATCGCTAGAGATCACCGGCAGGCTGAACCCGCTAGTCCAGCCGCTGGCGCTGGACATCCAGGGCCGCATGCGTGATCTTGAACTGCCGCCCTTGACCCCCTACAGCGTCAAATACGCGGGTCATGGCATCGAGCGCGGCAAACTCAGCATGGATGTGTCGTACAAGGTGCTGCCCAGCGGGCAGCTGACGGCCAGCAACAAGCTGGTGCTGAACCAGCTGGCCTTTGGCGAACCGGTTGAGGGCGCGCCAGCCAGCCTGCCGGTGCGGCTGGCCGTGGCGCTGCTGGCAGACCGCAACGGCGTGATTGATGTGGAACTGCCCATCAGCGGATCGCTGAACGATCCTGAGTTTCGGCTGGGCGCGGTCATCTTCAAAGTGGTGGGCAATCTCATCATGAAGGCGATCACGGCGCCGTTTTCCTTGCTGGCGGGCGCCTTCGGTGGCGCGGATGAGCAGGGCGCGGTGGCTTTCGCGCCGGGCAGCGCCGTGCTGGATGGCAACGCGCGCCAGCAACTCGACAAGATTGCCCAGGAGTTGAACAACCGGCCCGCACTCAAGGTGACCGTGGTGGGCTGGGCTCAGCCGCAGACTGAACAGCTGGCCTGGAAGCGCCAGCGCCTGCGCGACATGGCACAGGCGTACAAGCGCCGCGCAGCGGTCAGGGCGGGTAACCCGGAGGCTGAAGTGGCGCCGATGAGCGACGCAGAGTACCCGACGTTGCTCAAGGAGGTTTACCGCAGCGCCGACATCAAAAAACCGCGCAACATGGTCGGCATGACCAAAGACCTGCCGCAAGCCGAGATGGAGGCCTTGCTGCTCCAGAGCATCGATGTGCCGGACAGGGCCATGAGCGAGCTGGCACTGGCCCGCGGGGTGGCCGTGCGCGACTATCTGGCCAGCCGGCAGTTGTCACTGGAGCGGCTGTTTGTGGGGGCCAGCAAGCTGGAGCCGGTTGGGGAGGGGGACAGCGCCTGGACACCCAAGGCGCAGCTGACGTTGGGCACGCGTTGACACCGGCCTTCATTCATGCCCTGGGCCGCATGTCTGCACTGCAACGGGCACATGACACATGGCATATGGCGCCAAAACGCTGCACGCAGCCCGGGCGGGTCGCCAGGGCTGCCGCCGATTGCGGGATTACTGCGCGACCCAGCCGCCGTCCATGTTCCAGGCCACGCCGCGCACGTTGTTGGCGGCGGCCGAGCAGAAGAACACGGCCAGTTCGCCCAGTTCTTCTGGCGTGGTGAACTGCATGGAGGGTTCTTTTTCGCCCAGCAGGATCTTGGTGGCTTCTTCGGTGGTTACGCCCAATGCGGCCGCCTTGGCATCCACCTGTTTTTGCACCAGCGGGGTGAGCACCCAGCCCGGGCAGATGGCATTGCAGGTCACGCCGGTAGGGGCGGTTTCTAGTGCCGTGACCTTGGTCAGGCCGACGATGCCGTGCTTGGCGGCCACGTAGGCCGACTTCTGCGCCGAGGCCACCAGCCCGTGCACCGAGGCGACGTTGATGATGCGCCCCCAGTTATTGGCCAGCATGCCCGGCAGCGCCAGGCGGGTGGTGTGAAAGGCGCTGGTGAGGTTGATGGCGATGATGGCGTCCCACTTGTCCACCGGGAAGTCCTGCACGCTGGCCACATGCTGGATGCCGGCGTTGTTGACCAGGATGTCCACCTGGCCGAACTGGGCGGTGGCGTACTTGAACATGTCTTCGATCTCCGCGGGGCGGCTCATGTCGGCGCCGTGGTAGGCCACGCGCACGCCCGCCGCCTGGCCCGCGGCCAGCACTTCGGCGCGTGGCCCGTCCACGTCGCCAAAGCCGTTAAGCACAATATGGGCGCCCTGGCGAGCGAGTGCCTTGGCGATGCCAAGGCCAATACCGCTGGTGGAGCCGGTAACAAGGGCGGTTTTGCCGTTCAGCATGAGAGTCTCTCCGAATGAATTAGGATGCAGCGCAGGCATTATCAAGCGCTGAATGACGGTACCGTTTCCATGATTGAACCTACGCTGAAATACGTACCGTGCCCCGGCCCCGCGGCCGCCGACGGCCCGCAACCAGGCCATCGCATGGCCTACTGGGAGTGGAATGACACGGGCGATGCTGCCCATCCGCATGTGATCGTCTGCGTGCACGGACTGTCGCGCCAGGGGCGGGACTTCGACACGCTGGCCCGTGTGCTGGCGCGCCATGCGCGCGTGGTCTGCCCCGATGTCGTGGGGCGCGGTCGCAGCGACTGGCTGGCCGACCCCGCGGGTTACCAGATGCCCGTGTACCTGGGCGACATGCTCGCTATGCTGGCGCAGCTGCATGCGCAGAGCCCCATTGAAACGCTGGACTGGGTGGGCACCAGCATGGGCGGGCTGATCGGCATCGCCTTGTGCGGCCAGCCCGGGCTGCCCCTGCCCGCGCCGGTGCGGCGCCTGGTGCTTAATGACGTGGGGCCGCGCATCGAATGGCAGGCGCTGCAGCGCATCGGCCAGTACCTGGGAGAGCCCGCGCATTTCGAGACAGTGCAGCAGGCGGCCGACGCGCTGTGGGCGGTGTCCGGCAGTTTTGGCCCGCACACGCCCGCGCAGTGGCTGGAGCTGTCGCGCCCTATGGTGCGGGCGGTGCCGCAGGGTGGCCTGGTGCTGCACTACGACCCGGCGATCGCCGTGCCCTACCGGGCCGTGACGCAAGACGCCGCGCTTGCCGCAGAACAGCAGCTGTGGCAGCTGTACGACCAGATCACCGCCCGGGTGCTACTGCTGCGCGGCGCGCAGTCAGACCTGCTGTTGCAGACCACGGCGCAGGAGATGACGCAGCGCGGCCCGCGTGCGCAACTGGTGGAGTTTGCCGGCGTGGGCCATGCGCCGACACTGGTGCAAAGTGACCAGGTGACTGTGGTCGCGCAGTTTTTGCGGCAGCAGCAAGAGGAGTGGGCCGCATGAAGAGCAGTTCCAGGGGGCAGTTGCCCCTGGGTCAGGGGGCGGCGGGGGTGGGCCCGCGCCCGGACGCAATACCGCAGCTCATTGCCGCCACATCGCAGGCGGACCCCGGCCAGATCGACGCCCTGGCGCGCGCGCGCACCTTTGCCCAGCCGTTGCTGATTGGCGAAACGCTTGCCACCGGCGAAAACACCCTGGCACACGCGGACGCGGTGGCCAGCATCCTCAAGAACCTGGGCGGCTCCGAGACCATGCAGGCCGCAGCCTATCTGGTGTATGCCTGCGAGCACCTGAACAAGCCCGAGGAAGTGATCACCAAGGCCTTCGGCAGCAACTTTGCCGCGCTGGCCATCGAGACCACCAAGCTCATGCGTGTGCAGCACCAGGCGCGCGAGGCGCAGGTGAGGGGCCAGCAGGTGGATGACGAGGCCACGCAGACCGAGAACGTGCGCAAGATGCTGCTGGCCTTCTCGCGCGACCTGCGCGTCGTGATGCTGCGCCTGGCGTCGCGCCTGCAGACCCTGCGCCACTATGCAGCGTCCAAATGCCCGGTATCGCCTGCCATCGCGCGCGAGGCGCTGCAGGTGTTTGCGCCCCTGGCCAACCGCCTGGGTATCTGGCAGATGAAGTGGGAGCTGGAAGACCTGGCTTTTCGCTTTCTGGAGCCGGACACCTACCGGGAAGTGGCGCGCCTGCTCGACGAAAAGCGCACGGAGCGCGAGCTATACATGGAGCAGGTGCGCAGCCGGCTCGAGTCCGACTTGCGCGCGCACAGCATTAGCGCCAGTGTGTCCGGCAGACCCAAGCACATCTACAGCATCGTCAAGAAGATGCGCGGCAAGTCGCTCAATTTTGATCAGGTGTTCGACATTCGCGCGCTGCGCGTGATCGTGCCCAGCGTCAAGGACTGCTACGCCGCACTGAGTTGGGTGCACAGCCAGTTCGTCCCCATCGAGGCCGAGTTTGACGACTACATTGCCCGCCCCAAGCCCAACGGCTACCAGTCATTGCACACCGTGGTGCGCGATGAGGCGGGCAGGGCCATCGAGATCCAGATCCGCACCCAGGCCATGCATGACCATGCCGAGCATGGTGTGGCAGCGCACTGGGCCTACAAGGAGGCGGGCACCAAGGGCTACGCGGGTGTATCGGCCAGCAGCGACTACGACGCCAAAATCGCCGTGCTGCGCCAACTGCTGGCCTGGGAGCGCGATCTGGTGGGCTCGGCCAGCCGTAGCAGCCTGTTTGAAGACCGCATCTACGTGCTGACGCCCGGTGCAGCCGTGGTGGAGCTGCCGCAGGGCGCGACGCCGCTGGACTTTGCCTACGCCGTGCACACCACTGTGGGCCACTGCTGCCGCGGCGCGCGTGTGGACGGGGCCATGGTGCCGCTGAACACGCCCTTGCAAAACGGCCAGACCGTGGAGATCAGCACTGTCAAGGAGGGGCGCCCTTCGCGCGACTGGCTCAATCCGGAGCTGGGCTACCTCACCAGCCACCGCGCCAAGGCCAAGGTGCGTGCCTGGTTCAATGCCCAGGCCACGCATGCAACGGTGGCCCGGGGGCGCGAACTGGTCGAAAAATTGTTGCAGCGCGAGGGCAAGACGGCGCTCAAGCACGACGATCTGGCAGTGCAGCTGGGGTTCAAATCAGCGGACGCGCTCTTCGAGATGGTGGGCAAGGACGAGCTGTCGCTGCGCTCCATCGAAGCGCTGCTGCGCCCGCCCGAGCCTGCTGCAGACGCGCCCGATGTGCTGCTCAGGAAAGCGCGCACACCTGACGGAGCCTCCAGAGGCGCGGTGCTGGTGGTCGGCGTGGACTCGCTGATGACGCAACTGGCCAAATGCTGCAAACCGGCGCCGCCCGACGATATTCGCGGTTTTGTGACGCGCGGCAAAGGTGTCAGCGTGCACCGCGCGGATTGCCGCAACTTCCGCGAGATGGCGGTGCGCAATGCCGAGCGCGTGATCGACGTGCAATGGGGACGGCCGACGCGCCAGGCAAAGCTGGCGGCTGTCTATCCGGTGGATGTGGCGGTCGAGGCGTCCGACCGTCAGGGCCTGCTGCGTGACATATCCGAAGTCTTTGCGCGCGAGAAGACCAACGTGATTGGCGTACAGACGCAGTCCGTCAAGGGCACGGCGTGGATGACGTTCACTGTCGAGGTATCGGACGCAGAGCGGCTAAACAAAGTGCTTGGCATCGTTGCCGCGGTGCAGGGGGTGCGGTCTGCGCGTAGGCGCTGAGGTATTGTTTGGAAGTTGGTGCATTTTCACTGCTATACTCTCGCTTCTCGAATAAACACAGGCGCGTAGCTCAGCTGGTTAGAGCACCACCTTGACATGGTGGGGGTCGTTGGTTCGAGTCCAATCGCGCCTACCAACCAACCATTGGTAACCAAGGACTTAGGAAAAATCCTGAGTCCTTTTTTTTTGGAAAAGCGTCCGATCTAACGCTGAACGCCTGCCGGTTGCAGGCAGCCTGTCACGTTCATTGACACGTCCGACAAGATCGAAAAAAGACTAAAGACTCGCTTTCTGCAAGAACACCCGTGCATGCGCGCAGCTGCGCAGGCAGTTGCAATCGGTTTGACCTCAGTTGCGGCCTTGGTGCTCCCCGTGCAATCTCCCCTGTTCTGGCGCGCTTCATGGCAGCCACCAGATCCTGCTCGCACGCTCCTGGTCTGAGTGCTTTCGTTTGTCATGCGTCAATCTTCTTGTTTCACAACGTTCCGCGTAAGGCTGGCAACGGTGAGCCTTGGCATGCTGTCGTCTGACTGGGGTATGACCGCGGCCAAATCCGGGCGAAAATGATGGTTTGAACCCTCGGGCTTCGGCCTAGGCGCCGGGCGCTGGGCAGCCGCCTCGCGTGCCTTCCTTCTTTATTGGTTTCATGTTTTCTTTTTCCTCTCGCAGCAAAATGTCCGAAGCACCCGAAGTGACCCCGGTCCAGGCCAAAACCATCGAGCAGCATCCACTAGATTCGCTCACAGGCGGCGCCTTTTCGGCCGCGACATCTGGCGATCGGTCAGCACGTATCCGCGAATGGCTGGCCACCAATCCCCCCGCTGACAAACTGCAGGAGGTGTTCAAGGAGCTGAGCGCCCGCGACAAGGGTGCCGCGCGTGCCGTGCGTGAACGCCTGGATGAAATTCGTCGTGCCGAAGGGCAGGTCGCCATTGCTGCGGAATGGGCGGCCAAAGCCGAGGCGCTGCTGGCCTCGGCCAAGTTGAACATCGCCGACGCGCTTGCCTGGCAGCGCGATGCGGCCAAGGCCGGAGCACCTCTCTCACGCGAGCCGCTGGCCGCGCTCAAGACCCAGCTCAACGACCGTGTGAAGACGATCGAAGACCTGCAGCACCGTGTGCAGGTGCAGCGCGAGGCTGCAGTGTTGCTGGCGCAACGCATCGAGGTGCTGTCCACCAAGCCCTGGAAAGACGCGCAGTCGGCGCTCGAGCTGCTGAATACCGACGTGAGCCGCTGGCAGCAGCAGGCACAGGATCTGACGGGTGATGTCGCATGGCCCAGTGTTGAGGCGCGTTTTCCCACGTTGCTGGAGTCCTCGCGCACCCAGTTGCTGGTGGTGTGGGATGCGTTTCAGGCGGCGCTGGCGCAGGCCGTTGCAGCAGCGCAGGACGCTGCTGCGCCTCTGCCGCCCGTGCCTGTGTGGGCTGATGAGCTGCGCGTGGCGCGAGGCTTGCCTGCAGAGGCTGCAGAAGCCAAGACACCGGTGCGTACAGTGGCGCGGCCGAAGGTCGATCCCCAGCTGCGCGAAAAAGCGCAGCAGGCCGTGGGTGAAGCCCTGGCCAAGCTGGAGGCGGAGACTGTGCAGGGGCATGGCAAGGCCAGCGCTGGCGCCGCCACTGCATTGCGCGCCGTACTCAAGGTGCATGGCAAGTTGATCGACGCGGAGCTGGAGCAAAAGGTGCATCTGGCACTGGTGGCTGCGGGAGAGCTGGAAGGCTGGCAGCGCTGGAGCGCGGATCAGGTGCGAGAAGACCTGGTTGCGCGCGCCGAGGCATTGCTGCAACGCCCGGACGCGCAGGCTTTGGGGGGGCGCAAGATGCAGGAGCTGCTGCGCCAGCTGCGCGAGCAGTGGAAGCACGCGGATCAGGGTGCGCCGGCCAATCATGCGCTGTGGAAGAAGTTTGACGACGCCTGCAACGCGGCCCACAAGGTGGTCGAAGCCTGGCTGGAAAAAGTGCGCGCCGAGGCAGCGCAGCACCGTGCACAGCGCCTGGCCCTGATTGAAGAGGTCAAGGCCTGGGCGCAGCAGCAGGTGCAGCCTGGCGCGGCAGCACCTGACTGGAAGGCTGCCAACCGTGCGCTGCACCAATTCGCCGAGCGCTGGCGCTCTGGAGGGCATGTGGGTGAGAAGGCATTTGCCGAGTTGCAGTCGGCCTGGAAGCAGGCGCTGGCGCAGGCCGCGGCGCCTCTGGAGGCGGCACAGAAAGCCAGCTTGGAACGGCGCCACGCCATGATTGCCGAGGCCGAGGCTCTGGGGGCTGCGCCGTCATTGCGCATTGATGCCATCAAGGCGCTGCAACAGCGCTGGCAGGCAGAGGCGCAGTCCGTGCCCCTGGATCGCAAGCACGAGCAAAAGCTGTGGGACGCCTTCCGCAAGCCCATTGATGAGGCGTTCAAACGCAAGTCCGCAGATCGCGAGCGCCATACGGCCGAGCTGAGCGGCCGTGATCGCGCAGTCCTTGAAGCCTCCAAAGCCCTCGATGCAGCCAGTGCCTCTGGCGACGTGCAAAAAATCCGCGAGGCCATGGCTGCGCTGGAACGTGCGACCAAGGATCAGGCGGCTGGCGATGCTGGCAATGCGGGTCCGGATAAAGACCAGGCTCCAGCGCCGGAAGGCGCAGCGCAGGGGGCTTCTGATTCAGGAGCGGATGTGGCCGGCGAAAAACCGGCTGTTGCGGCACCGGCGCGTGCAGTGGTCGCGGTGCGCGGTGATGACCGTCCGGGCATGCGCAAGTCCGCGCCCGTTCAGGAGGTTCGCGCGGGGCGTGCTGGTGGTGATCGGCGCGATGGCCGTGACGGCCGTGGTTCTCGTGATGTGGTGGGGCGTGACCGCGAAGCTGTACGGGGTCTGCGTCTGGGCGATGCCGCCTTTCGGGCGCAGCGCGACGCAATGGAGCATGCGCAGATGGCGCTGCGCAAACTGGCAGCGCAGGCGCACGGCGAGGCTCTTACGCAGCTGATGTCTGCCTGGAAGAGTAGAGACGCCGCTCAGGTGCCCAGCCTGCAGGAGCTGGGTGGCAAGGTATCGGCGAGCGTGCGCGCTGCATGGTGCCAGGCTATTGGCGCGCCAGCGGGGGCGTCGGGTGAGCAGGCGTTGCTGCGTCTGGAGATTGCAGCCGAGGTGCCGACACCGGTTGACCAACTTGCCGCGCGCCGTGCGTTGCAATTGCAGCTGCTCACTCGCCGCCACGATCCTGCGCCTGCGCAGACTTGGGCGCAGGATGCGGCGCTGGTTTTTGCCGGTGCCTGCGACGAAGCCAGTGCGCGCCGCCTGCAAGGCGTGCTCAAGGTTTTGCTCAAGAG
>NZ_JBFWLZ010000032.1:0-6751 GCF_050251835.1 Diaphorobacter sp.
CTGGACTACATCGGCCGCTACGAGGGCGCCAGCGCCCAGGTGCTGGCCGACCGCATCGAGGCCATCGTGGCCGAGACCGGGCAGACCGGCTTTCACTTCGTCGATGAGGCCGCGCCGCCCAAAGCCCTCAAGGCCCTGGCCCACGAGCTGATTGCGCGCGGCACCGGCATCAGCTGGTGGGGCAATGTGCGCTTTGAAAAAACTTTCACGCCCGAGCTGGCCGAGCTGCTGGCCGACAGCGGCTGCATCGCCATCTCGGGCGGGCTGGAGGTGGCCTCGGATCGGCTGCTGGCGCTGATGAAAAAGGGCGTCAGTGTCGATCAGGTGGCGCGCGTGACCCGCGCGTTTGCCGACGCGGGCATTCTGGTGCACGCCTACCTGATGTACGGCTTTCCGACCCAGACGGTGCAAGACACCGTGGACGCGCTGGAATACGTGCGCCAGCTGTTTGCCAACGGCTGCATCCAGAGCGGGTTTTTTCACCGCTTTGCCTGCACCGTGCATTCGCCCGTGGGGCAGAACCCGCAGGAGTACGGCATCACCCTGGCGCCGCTGCCGCCGGGCGGCTTTGCCAAGAACGACGTAGCCTTCATCGACCCCACGGGCACCGACCACGACGCGCTGGGCGCGGGGCTCAAGAAAGCCATCTACAACTACATGCACGGCATCGGGCTGGAAGAGGACGTGCGCATGTGGTTCCCGTTCAGGGTGCCCAAAACCACCGTCAAGCGCGACCGCATCGCGCGGGCGCTGCAGGCCCGGCACGCCTGAAAACTCCTGATTTGATAGCTGCCAGCGCTTGATACATAAGCGCTACAGGCATTTTTGACTAAAAATCAGCCTGAGGCGGCCAAAGCCTCTACCATCGCTGCACTTTTTTTACGGGAGTGACAACAATGGGCTTGTTTCAATGGACGGAGCGCCCGGCGCAGGTGCTGCAATCGGGCGGGGTGATCGGCCCCGACGAGCGCCTGCCGTGGCCGCAGACGGCACTGATGGGCATACAGCACGTCATCGCCATGTTTGGCGCCACGGTGCTGGCGCCCATCCTCATGGGGTTTGACCCCAACGTGGCGGTGCTGATGAGCGGCATCGGCACGCTGATCTTCTTTCTGATCACCGGGGGCAAGGTGCCCAGCTACCTGGGCTCGTCGTTCGCCTTCATCGGCGTGGTGATCGCGGCCACGGCCTATGCGGGCAAGGGGCCCAACGCCAACATTGGCGTGGCGCTGGGCGGCATCATCGCCTGCGGCCTGGTCTATACCCTGGTGGGCGTGGCGGTGCACCTGGTGGGCACGGGCTGGATCGAGCGCTTCATGCCCCCGGTGGTCACCGGCGCGGTGGTGGCCGTGATCGGACTGAACCTGGCCGGCATCCCCATCAAGAACATGGCGGCCAACAACTTCGAGGCCTGGATGCAGGCCCTGACGTTTGTCTGCGTGGCGCTGGTGGCGGTGTTCACCAGCGGCATGCTGCAGCGCCTGCTGATTTTGGTGGGCCTGATTGTGGCCAGCCTGCTGTACGCGCTGCTGACCAACGGCATGGGCCTGGGCAAGCCGATCGACCTGTCGGGCATCGCCAATGCAGCCTGGTTAGGCCTGCCGCAGTTCCACGCGCCGGTGTTCGAGGCCAACGCCATGCTGCTCATCGTGCCCGTGGTCATCATCCTGGTGGCCGAGAACCTGGGCCACATCAAGGCCGTGACGGCCATGACCGGCAAGAACCTGGACCAGTACATGGGCCGCGCCTTCATCGGCGACGGCGTGGCAACGATGGTCAGCGGCGCCGCTGGCGGCACGGGCGTGACCACGTATGCCGAGAACATCGGCGTGATGGCCGCCACGCGCATCTACTCCACGGCGGTGTTCCTGGTGGCGGCGCTGCTGGCGGTGCTGCTGGGCTTTTCTCCCAAGTTTGGCGCGCTGATCCAGGCGATCCCGCTGCCGGTGATGGGCGGCGTGTCCATCGTGGTGTTCGGCCTGATTGCGATTGCCGGCGCCAAGATCTGGGTGGACAACCGGGTGGACTTTTCGCAGAACAAAAACCTCATCGTGGCGGCGATCACGCTGATCCTGGGCACGGGCGAGTTCACGCTGAAGTTTGGCGACTTCGCGCTGGGCGGCATTGGCACCGCCACGTTCGGCGCCATCGTGCTGTATGCGGCCTTGAGCCGGGGTAAATAAGCGGCAGGCAATAGCAAAAACCGCCTCCAGCCCTTATCTATAAAGCGCTAGAAGCTATTTATTGAATAGCACAAATCACCGCCGCAGCAGCGACCACACCATCTCGATGCCCGCCGTGACCAAATCAAACTGGTCGCTGCGGGTGCCCTCCAGCCGTTCGCGCTGGCGCTCGCGCTCTTCGCGCGCGCGGTTGCGCTCCAGGGCCACCAGCGCGTCGGCCAGGGCTTCGGGCGATGCGGTGTCGGTGGGCGCGGCCTGCTGGGCGGCGCGGCTGTGGCGTGCCAGGGCCTTGTCCACGGCAAGCGGGTCCAGCAGCGACAGGGCCGATCGGCAATACGGGCAGGCGTGGTCGTTGCGGATGTCCACCCCGGCGCCGCAGCTGGTGCAGTTGATGGTGCCCACGCGCTCGGCCAGCGCCTCGATCTCCATCTTGGACAAGTGGCGTACAAAGCCTTTTTCGACCATGAACGAGCCGAAGGTGGAAAACCGCCCGTGCCGCGCCGCACAGCGGTAGGTGACGTAGCGCCCGCCCTGCGCCAGGTCGTAGCCCTTGACCAGGGCCTGGGCGCAGCGCGGGCATTGCAGCCGAGCCGACAGCGGCCGGTGCGCGTCTGCGCGGTGGCGGTGCAGCAGCTCGAACAGCTCCAGCACCGCCGCCGGGGCCAGGCGGGTGTTTTCCTGCGGGTCAAACCACATGCCCTGGCAGGCAAAGCACAGGTCCAGTTCCAGCGTGGCGCCGCTGCTGGCGCCAAAGCGGTGGATTTCGGTGGGCTGGCGGCAAGAGGGACACAGCGGCGTGAAAGACATGGTGGCGGCGATCGTACCGCCGGCGCGCCGGGGCGCTCCGCCACCGGGGACGCACGCCGCATATTCAGCGCCTTGTCAGCGCCTTGTCAGCGCGTTGTAAGGTAAGGGTTAATCCCTATTTGCATGAAGAGCCGCTGCTAAGATTTCGCATCTTTCACCCGCCTCGCTGCCGCTTTGCGCGCCCTTGCGAGGCGATTGTCTTTCTGGAGTTTGTGTGTCCACATCGTCTTCCTCCCGCATTCAGCACCCGGGCCTGGCCCAGAAGATCATGACCGCAACCGAGGCCGCAGCGCTGATTCCTGCGGGCGCCAACGTGGGCATGAGCGGCTTTACCGGCGCCGGCTATCCCAAGGCCCTGCCCCAGGCCATTGCCGCGCACGCCAAGGCCGAGCATGCGGCCGGCAGGCCCTACAAGATCAACGTGTGGACGGGCGCCTCCACCGCCGCCGAATGCGACGGCGCGCTGGCCGAGGCCCATGCCGTGGGCCAGCGCCTGCCCTTCAACACCGACCCCACCGCGCGCAAGGCCATCAACGCCGGCGAGATCAACTTCATCGACATGCACCTGTCGCACGTGGCGCAGCATGCGTGGTTTGGCTTTCTGGGCCACATGCATGTGGCCGTGATCGAGGTGCTGGGCATCACGCCCGAGGGCCTGCTGATCCCGTCCACCGCCGTGGGCAACAACAAGACCTGGCTGGAGATTGCCGACAAGGTGATTCTGGAGGTCAACACCAAGCTCACCGACCGCATGGAGGGCATGCACGACATCTACTACGGCACCGCCATTCCGCCGCGCCGCGTGCCCATCAACATGACCCATGCCGACGACCGCATCGGCCAGGCCTATCTGCGCGTGGACCCGGCCAAGGTGATTGCCGTGGTGGAAACGCACAAGGGCGACCGCGACAACGTGTTTGCCACGCCGGACGAGAACTCCGAAAAAATCGCCAGCTACATCATTGATTTTCTGGCCCACGAGATGAAGGCCGGCCGCCTGCCCAAAGACATGCTGCCCATCCAGTCAGGCGTGGGCAACGTGGCCAATGCGGTGCTGGCAGGGCTTTTGAAAGGCCCGTTTGACAACCTGCTGGGCTTCACCGAGGTGCTGCAGGACGGCATGCTGGACCTGCTGCGCGCGGGCAAGATGAGCCGCGCCTCGGCCACAGCCATCTCGCTGAGCGGCAAGGCCTACGAGGACTTCGAGAAAAACATCGACTTCTACCGCGAGCGCATCATCTTGCGCCCGCAGGAGATCAGCAACCACCCCGAGCTGGTGCGCCGCCTGGGCATCATCGCCATGAACTCGATGATCGAGGCCGACATCTACGGCAACATCAACTCCACCCACCTGATGGGCACGGGCATGATGAACGGCATCGGCGGCTCGGGCGACTTTGCGCGCAACGGCTACCTGTCGTTCTTCGTGACGCCCTCGGTGGCCAAGGACGGCGCCATCAGCTGCATCGTGCCCATGGCCTCGCACGTGGACCACACCGAGCACGACACCCAGATCATCGTCACCGAGCAAGGCCTGGCCGACCTGCGCGGCCTGAGCCCCAGGCAGCGCGCGCAGGTCGTCATCGACCAATGCGCCCACCCCGACTACCGCCCGCTGCTGCAAGACTACTTTGACCGCGCGCGCAGCAAGGGTGCGCAGCACACGCCGCACATCCTGACCGAGGCGCTGAGCTGGCACCAGCGCTTTGTGGATACCGGCCACATGCTGCCCTGAGGGCAGGGCCAGCCTTCTTGAACGCCGCCCGCGGCGAGGGCGGCTGCGTTGCGGCCCGCCACGCCTCAGGGGCGTGTCCCCCTCACGCAATAAAGCGGCCGTTGCTGCCCAGCACGCCCAGGTCCAGAAAACGCGAGCCCACGTAGGGCGCCTGGCTGCCGTAGTCCACCACATAGCCGCCCAGGTCCAGGTTGCGAATGCCCGCCAGCGCGGCGCGCAGCCGGGCCGGCGTGGGGTCTTTGCCCGCGCGCTCCAGGCCTTCGATGAGCACGCGCGCGTTCACGTAGGCCTCCAGGCTGCCCTGCGAAAAATCGCTATGGCCCTGCGCGCGCAGGGCCGACTGGTAGTCGCGCACCAGCGGCAGCCGGGCGCGGTGCGGGTCGGGCACGATCATGGACAGCGCCAGGCCGCTGCCGTCCTCGCCCAGCTGGCCCAGGCTGGCGCTGGGCAGCGTCACGCTCAGCGCGGCCATCAGCACGCCGGGTGATTGCTTTTTGATGCCGCGCACCAGCCCCACCGACACCGTGCCCGCCGTGGCCAGCAGCACGGCCGACGGGCGGGCGGCGGCCACGGCCTGCAGTACCTGGGGCAGGTTCTTGCCGTCGGTGGCCACGGCCACCTGCGCGGCAGGGGTCGTGCCCAGCGCGGTCAGGGCGCGCGTGGCTTCTTGCAGCATCTCGCGGCCGTAGCCGTTGTCCAGGTACACCACGCCGATGCCTTTCAGTCCCATGCCGGTCAGGCGCTGCATCAGGCGCTGCACCTCGTCGGTGTAGCTGGCGCGCACATGGAACACATGGCGGGCGTTCTTGCGCAGCGACGATGCGCCCGTGATCGGTGCCACGTAGGGAATGCCGGCCTCTTCGATCAGCGGCAGGATGGCTGCGTTGTTGGGCGTGCCCACGCATGACAGCAGCGCCAGCGCGCTGCCCTGGCCGATGATCTGCCGCACGTTGGCCAGCGTGCGCTCTGGCTCGTAGGCGTCGTCCGCCATCTGCAGCTGCAGCATGCGCCCGTGCACGCCGCCGCGGGCGTTGGCCTGTGCAAAGGCGGCGCCGGCACCCAGCTGGATGTCGGCGCCAAAGCCCAGCAGCGGGCCGCTCATGGCGGCCGAGCAGCCGATGGTGACGGCCTTGGGCGATACGCCCGGCGCGTCCTGCGCGCGGGCTGGCAGCACAAACGCCGGCGCGGCGGCAAGGGCGGCGGCGCGGCTGGCCTGAATCACAAACTGGCGGCGTTGCATGGGCATGGGCAAGGACATGTCGATGGCAAAAATGCGTGAGAAGAAGGTCAGAAAAAGGCGCCTCATTCTGGTGGCGGGCAGGTTGCAAGTCCAGCCATCAAGCCCCCGGATCGTGCCAAGGCCCGGCGGCCGGTCCGGGCATGCGCGTGCCGCAGGCCGGATGTGTGCGATCTTCGGCGGCATGCCTATCTGGAAAAAACCCACCACCGTCGCCCTGCTCAACCAGTCGTGCGCCCGCACGGCCATCAGCCACCTGGGCATTGAGTTCACCGAGGTCGGCGACGACTACCTGAGCGCCCGCGTGCCCGTGGACGAGCGCACGCGCCAGCCCTACGGACTGCTGCACGGCGGCGTCAGCGTGGTGCTGGCCGAGACGCTGGGCTCGGTCGGCGCCAACCATTCCTGCCCCGAGGGCTGGCGCGCCGTGGGGCTGGACATCAACGCCAACCACCTGCGCGCCGCCACCAGCGGCTGGGTGACGGGCACGGCACGGCCGGTGCACATCGGCAAAAGCACGCAGGTCTGGCAGATCGACATGGTGAACGACGCGGGCCAGCCCACCTGCGTGTCGCGCATCACCATGGCGATGCTGGGGCCTAAATAGGGGGCATCCCCCTGAGGCGCTGCGCGCCTCGGTGCGCCCGCCAAAGGCGGCAGCTCTTCGGGGACGTCCAACCCTGCGCAGGCAGGCTTGGAGCCGCGCCCCTCAGCCCCTTCTCTCTACGCGCTGCGCGCTCCGGGAAGGGGGACGCAGCCCTCGCTGCGGGGCGGCCCTTGCTTGGCTGC
>NZ_JBFWLZ010000032.1:6851-38296 GCF_050251835.1 Diaphorobacter sp.
CTTCGGGGACGTCCAACCCTGCGCAGGCAGGCTTGGAGCCGCGCCCCTCAGCCCCTTCTCTCTACGCGCTGCGCGCTCCGGGAAGGGGGACGCAGCCCTCGCTGCGGGGCGGCCCTTGCTTGGCTGCCCTCTTTTGGGGCGCGCCAGTTTCAAACCGTTATGCCTGATTGACGGCTTGGCTCAGGCTCCTTCCCCCATGGGGGAAGGCGGGGATGGGGCTCGGCTCGTGCGCCCCAAATGGTTTTTGAGGTGCACAAGGCAGGCTCCCACCCCAAGCCTCCCCCAGCAGGGGAAGTAGCGAGAAAGCGGTCTGAAGCATGTCGCTAATCAGACCGCTATTGGCTTTGACGCTTGCCTAGAGTCCGCTGGCAGCTATCTATTCAGTAGCAGCATTGGCACCACCAGTCGCCTGCTGCGCCAGCCGCTCGCTCTTCCAGTACACATCGTCACCGCCATTCATGCGGTTGAGCACGCGCGCCAGCACGAACAGCAGGTCCGACAGGCGGTTGAGGTACTGGCGCGGCGCGGCTCGCATGGCCTCGTGCTCTTGCAGGGCGACGACGGCGCGCTCGGCGCGGCGGGCCACGGTGCGGCACACATGGGCCTGGGCGGCGGCGCGGGTGCCGGCGGGCAAGATGAACTCCTGCAGGCGCGGCAGCTGCGCGTTGTAGTGGTCCAGGGCGTTGTCCAGCTGCAGCAGCGCATCGTCCTTCAGCAGCGCAAAGCCGGGGATGGACAGCTCGCCCCCCAGATTGAACAGCTGGTGCTGCACATCGACGAGCAGGTCGCGCACGTCCGCCGGCAGGGGCTCGCACAGCAGCAGGCCGATGTGGCTGTTGAGCTCGTCCACGTCGCCCATGGCATGCGGGCGGCTGCTGTTTTTGGATACGCGGCTGTTGTCCCCCAGGCCCGTGGTGCCGTCGTCGCCGGTGCGGGTGGCGATCTGTGTCAGTCTGTTTGCCATGCGGCGATTACTCCTCGGTCGATGCAGGGCGCCGATTGTGCGGGACTCCTGCACGGGCCGTCGCACCCGCAGCGCAAAGCCCCATGACCCGCGGCGCCGCACCCGGTTGGCCGCCCTGGATAGCCGGGCGCGTTACACCGCACCCGCCAGGCGCGCCGCCCATGACAGCAGCAGCCCGCCGCCCACCGCGCCCGCAACCGCCGGGTGCGCCCAGGGCCAGCGCCGGGGCCGGCGCCGCCCCACGCCGCCTTCCGCCAGCGCCTGCGCGGCCAGCACCAGCAGCCAAAGCAACAGCCCCACGGCACCCGGATTGAACGCCCAGGCACCCGCCCAGTCGCCCTGCACCAGGGCCGCGCAGGCGTGGGTGCCGCCGCACAGCGGGCAGGGCCAGCCGGTAAGCGCCCGAAAGCCGCAGCCGATGCCCACGCCCTGCTGCAGCCACAGCGGCGTGGCAGCCATGGCCAGCGGCAAGGCCAGGCCCAGGCCCAGCCGCTGCAGGCGCTCGTGGCGCGCCAGCGGTGTCCAGGCGGCAAAACGCCCGGTGCGCGCGGGCGCCCCGTCATGCATGGGCGCGGTCGCCGCTTCAGGCACGGGGCAGTGCAACGGGCTCATCAGAAGCAGGCCCATCGCCCAGCAGCTGGCGCGCCATGTAGTACGAGCCGATCACGGAAATGGGCAAGGTCAGCAGCGCGCCCACCCAGCACAGCAAAAAGCCCAGCGAGCCCACGATGCCCAGCACCAGCGCGCAGACAAACGCAGGGCCCAGGTTTTGCGTGACGGTGCGCCACGCCTGGTTGAAGGCGGCCACGCCGTCGCGCTCGCCGCGCGCCACCAGGTACAGGGCCACCGAGGGCAGCGCCATGATCAGCAGCCCCGGAATGACGCACAGGAAAAAACCCACCGACAGCACCAGGCTGCTGATCAGCCAGGCCACAAAGGCCGGCACAAAGTCGTCAAAGCCGCGGAACACATCGCCGATCTGCACTGCCTCGCCACGGCCCTCGCGCTCGATCATGCGCATGTAGCCCACCAGCATCGGGCCCGCCAGCAGGCCGCCGCTGATGCCACTGACCACCATCACCAGCGCCGTGCACACCACGTGGGTGACGGCATTTTTCTTGAACAGATCCCACGCGCCCGACAGGCAGGCGCCCACGCTGACTGAAGCCATGAAAAATCCCTTCCTCAAAGTAAAGTGTCGGGCCAGTTTATCCAGCGGCACACCGTCAAAAATGACAGTGCATCCGCCCGTTTCTTGCCCTTTTTTTACCCTTTTCCCCGGAGCCCCCGCGTGAACACCGCCCACCCGATCACCCGCCCCCACGACATGCCGGCCGACACGCCACGCAACGTGCCGCCCGCGCTGCAGGCCGCGCTGCAGTCGCGCTTTGGCGCGCAATGCTCCACCGCCGCGGCCGTGCGCGAGCAGCATGGGCGCGACGAGGGCTCGATCAGCGCGCCGCCGCCTGATGCCGTGGTGTTTGCCCACAGCACGCAAGACGTGCAGGACGCCGTGCGCCTGGCCGCGCAGCATGCCGTGCCGGTGATCGCCTATGGCGCGGGCTCGTCGCTGGAGGGCCACCTGCTGGCCGTGCAGGGCGGCATCAGCATCGACATGGGCCGCATGAACCGCGTGCTGAGCGTGGATGCGGACGACCTCACCGTCACCGTGCAGCCGGGCATCACCCGCAAGCAACTCAATGAGGCCATCAAGGACACCGGCCTGTTCTTTCCCATCGACCCCGGCGCCGACGCCAGCATTGGCGGCATGACCGCCACGCGCGCCAGCGGCACCAACGCGGTGCGCTACGGCACCATGCGCGAGAACGTGCTGGCGCTGCAGGTGGTCACCGCCAGCGGCGAAGTGATCCGCACCGGCACCCGCGCCAAGAAAAGCAGCGCCGGCTACGACCTGACGCGGCTGATGGTGGGCAGCGAGGGCACGCTGGGCCTGTTCACCGAAATCACCCTGCGCCTGCACCCGCTGCCCGAGGCGGTGAGCGCGGCCATCTGCTCCTTCCCCAGCATCGAGGCGGCGGTGCGCACCGTGATCCAGACCATCCAGCTGGGCGTGCCCATTGCGCGCGTGGAGCTGATCGACGCCAACGCGGTGCGCATGGTCAACGCGCACAGCAAGCTGGGCCTGCGCGAAGAGCCGCTGCTGCTGATGGAGTTTCACGGCTCGCCCGCCGGCGTGCATGAGCAGGCGCAGACCGTGCAGGCCATCGCCAGCGAATGGGGCGCGAAACGGGAAAATGGGGCCTTTGAATGGGCCACCACGCCCGAAGAACGCACGCGCCTGTGGACGGCGCGCCACAACGCCTACTTTGCCGCCGTGCAAAGCCGCCCGGGCTGCAAGGCCATCAGCACCGACACCTGCGTGCCCATCAGCCGCCTGGCCGACTGCCTGCTGGATTCGGTGGCCGAGGCCGACGCCAGCGGCATTCCGTACTTTCTGGTCGGCCATGTGGGCGACGGCAACTTTCACTTCGGCTACCTGATCGACCCCGACAGCCCCGCCGAGCGCGAAACGGCCGAGCAGCTCAACCACCAGCTCGTCGCCCGCGCACTGCGCATGCAAGGCACCTGCACCGGCGAGCACGGCGTGGGCGTGCACAAGATGGGCTTTCTGGTGGACGAGGCCGGCGCAGGCGCGGTGGACATGATGCGCGCCATCAAACGCGCGCTGGACCCGCACAACATCCTGAATCCGGGGAAGATTTTTGCGCTGTGACAGGGCACGCACCGATCGAATCATTGCTTCTAATTTCATAGCTGCCAGCGCAAATAGCACAAGCGCTGGAGCCATTTTTACCCCAACCCACCACACACCATGCCGCCAGTCACCCCCTTGTCTCGCGCCGCGCAGCTGGCCATTGCTGCGCTGGGCCTGTGCGGCCTGGCTGGCGGCTGGCTCATCGTGGCGGGGCGCGGTTTTCATCATGCCCCGCACCGCTACACGCGCGCCACCACCTTTGTGGATGGCGCGCCGGCTGCGCTGATGGCCGCCCTCATGTTCGTGCTGGCGGCGCTGTGCGCGGCTGCCCTGCTGCAACACTGGCGCGCAGCCCGCTGGGCCCAGGTGCTGTGCGGTGCGGCAGTGCTGCTGCCGCCGCTGGCGGTGTTTCTGGCCCGCTGACGCAAGCATCTCGCCGACTGCCCGGCCGTGCCTTCAAGACAGTCCCAACACATACCGCACGGGGCGGGCAGCGCACGCATCCAGGCGGCAGGTGGTCGGTCAACCGCCAAACAGCTTGTTGGCCGTCTCGGCCACCAGGCGGCCCTGGTAGCGGGCGCCGTCCAGCTCGATGGCGCTGGGCTGGCGCTGGCCCTGGCCGCCCGCGATGGTGGTGGCGCCGTAGGGGCTGCCGCCCACCACTTCGTCCAGCGTCATCTGGCCCTGGAAGCTGTAGGGCAGGCCCACGATGACCATGCCGAAGTGCATCAGGTTGGTGATGATGGAAAACAGCGTCACTTCCTGGCCGCCGTGCTGCGTGGCCGTGGAAGTGAAGGCCGCGCCCACCTTGCCGGTCAGGGCGCCGCGTGCCCACAGGCCGCCGGCCTGGTCCAGAAAGCTGCCCATCTGCGACGGCATGCGGCCAAAGCGCGTGGGGGCGCCAACGATGATGGCGTCGTAGCGCTCCAGCTCGGCCACCGTGGCCACGGGAGCGGCCTGGTCCAGCTTGAAGTGCGCGCCCTTGGCGATGTCTGCGGGCACCGTCTCGGGCACGCGCTTGACGTCCACCGTGGCGCCGGCAGAGCGCGCGCCCTCGGCAACGGCTTGCGCCATGGTTTCGATATGGCCATAGGTCGAGTAATACAGAACGAGTACCTTGGACATGGATGTCTCCTTCGGATGACGCTTGTGCAGCCACAAGCAGCGGCAAATGCAGCGCAGGGGGCACTGCCGCGCCATTTTGATGAGTTTCCTGTTTGGCAACAGAGCATTCTGAAAAATGGCGCTCAAGCCGGCCAAAGACAGTCCCCCACCCGGCGCAAAATGACAGGCTTGTGGGTGCCGCGCGCTGCTGTCCGCTTTCACCCCACTCCATCAACGCAATCCTTCAAGACATTTCATGGCGCTCCAGGACTATCTCGGTGAACAGCTGCTGGGGGTGCTGGCCTCCTACCAGGTGCAGGGCATCGTGCACCACATTGGCGTGGTGTACCCGCGGCGCAACAACCAGCTGCAGGTGTTCATCCCCAAGGGCCATGCGCTGGCCGTGGGTTCGCTGGTGACGCTGCACCTGGACAACCGCACGGGCGTGGATGAACTGGACGCAGAGTTGCGCGTGTACCGCACCTCGTACAAGGGGCGGGTGATCAGCGCCGAAGAAAGCTGGGCCACCCTGGAGCCGGTCGAGTTCATGCTGATCCACGGCACGCGCGTGGTGGAGGAGTATCGCGCGCCGGGGTACGCCTTCCCGGTCGATGCGCGCGCGCCCGCGGGCCTGCCGGTCACGCCCCTGCAGCAGCTGCAGCCCGTCGAGGACAAAGACCATCACAACAAGGTGGGCGTGCTCACCACGCTGGCTGCGGGCCAGCCGCACACCACCGTGCTGGCGTTTCTGACATCGCAGGACGACGATGTTTTTCTGATCTCCATGCCCGGCACCTTCAAGTCGCAGGTGCTCAAGCGCGAGGCGCGGTGCTTTTTCACCATCGACGAGCGCGCCAAGTTCACCTTCGAGCAGGCGATCGAGTGGAACTACACCATCCTGGAAACCCGCGCCCACCTGGTGCCGCGCGAGTCGCCCCTGCACGAGCAGATCCGCACCGCCTTCATCCTCAAAAACCCCTGGGAAGCCGCGTTCTTCATGAGCACCGAGCTGGAGATGCTGCACCTGCAGCGCGTGGCGGTGGTGTGCTCGGGCGAGCGCCGCCCCGCCCGCTGAGCGCGGCGGCCCGGCCAGGGCCATCAGTCAGCAACTCATTTATTGATAGCTGCTAGCGCTTGATTGATAAGCGCTGGATGGCAAAAAGACCATTAAACGGCGTAGGCCCTGCGCGCCGCAACACGCGCGCCCACAAAGCCTGCCGACACCACGCTGAGCACCAGCGCCAGGCCCGAGCCGTAGAAGATGCCGGCGTTCATCTGAGCGTCCAGCATGGCGCCGAACACGGGGGCGGCCAGGCAAAAGCCCAGATCCAGCCCCGAATACACCGTGCCGTACACGCGGCCTGTAGCGCCGGGGGGCGCGGCGCTTTTGATGAGCATGTCGCGCGACGGGCTGGCCAGCCCCGTGCCCATGCCCGCCAGCGCGGTGGCCGCCAGCGCTGCCATGCCCGGCAGCGCGCCCGAGCCCACCAGCGCCAGCAGCGCGGCCGAGGCCAGCAGGCAGATGCTGATGGTCTTTTCCAGCCGCACCACGCGGCCCACCAGAAAGCCGCCGATCACCATGCCCGCCGCGCCGCACAGCATGTAGCCGGTGACCACCATCGCGGTGAGCGACAGCGGCAGGTCGTACAGGCGTTGCAGCGACGGACCGGCAAAGCTCTGGATGGCGCTGAGCGAGCAGGTGCTCCAGAAAAAGAACGAGAAGCACAGCCACACGGACGGCAGCTTGAGAAAGGCCATCGGGTGCTCCTGCACCGCGGCGGCACTGGCCGTGCCCCTGGCCGGCGCGTGCGCCCAGCTGCCTTGGCGGTCGTCCAGCGCATCACGGTTCCAGACCATGATGGCCAGCACCGCCAGCGCCAGCAGGCCGCCGCACAGGCAGGCCATGCGCCATGAACCCGTAACCGAGGTGATACCCGCCATGAACACCGGCGCCGCGGCCCAGCCCAGGTTGCCGCTGATGCCGTGAACCGAGAAGCCATGGCCCAGCCGCGCGGGCGACACGCGCTTGTTGAGGATGGTGAAGTCCACGGGGTGGAACGGTGCATTGCCCAGCCCCGCCAGCACAGAGGCCACGACCAGACCGACGTAGCCGCTGGCACTGGCCGCGGCAAAACCCGCCAGAGCACAGCTGGTCAGCGCCACAAACAGCACCGGCCGCGCGCCCACCCGATCCACCAGAAAGCCCGACAGCGCCTGGCCCACGCCCGACACCACGAAGAACACCGAGACCAGCAGCCCCAGCTCGGAGTAGCTGAAGCCGAACTCGGCAATCAGAAACGGAAACAGCGGCGGCAGCAGCAGGTGAAAAAAGTGCGAAGAGCCATGCGCCAGTCCAATCAGGCCGATGGTGCGCGCATCCTGGCGCAGGGTGGGGGTTGCGGTTGTCATGGGCGTGATCTTATTGATTTGGGGTGCCGCAGGCAGGCACCACGTTTTATTCAAACCGTTTCAGTCACGCCCTGGCGGCAATACCAATAACTTGTGGCTGCTGGGCGGCCTGTGGCGGCGCACGGGGCTCCGCGCCGCACCGGGGTGGGGGGTGACGCTACCGCGCCAGCCCCGACGCGCCCACTGCACACCGTCATTGCGGCGAAGGAGGCAATCCACCGCAGTGATGGGCCGGCAGCCATGGGGCATGACCCTCGGCCGCCGGATTGGACTGGTGTGACGTTTCTGCGCGGGGGTGACACCGGTAGTTGCTCTGGCCTGCACGATCCGCAACAGCGCAGGCGAAAGCGCCTGCGCCCGTCACGGCGCAGGCGGCCTCTGTACGGGCCGGGCTTACTGCGCCGACAGCGCCTGCGAGGTGGCGCGGTCCAGACGGCCAGTCTGCGGCAGACCCTGGTCTTTCTGGAAGGTACGCAGCGCGTTTTGCGTGGCGCGGCCCATGGCGCCGTCGGGCGTGCCAGCGCTGTAGCCCAGGTCGTTGAGCTTTTGCTGCGCGGCCTTCAACGGCATCAGCGCGCCTGCACGGGCACCGGGTGCCGATGTCTGTGACGGCGCAGCGCCGCCGTCCACCCCCAGGCGACCGCCGCCGCCCAGGCCCTGGCCCTTGACGGTCTGGGCGCGGTAGTTGCGCAGCGACTTGACCATCTGGTTGTAGGCGTCCATGAAGGCCGATGCAATCACCTTGCCTTCAGCAGTCTTGGTGTAGCCGCCCAGCGCGCCGCCTGCGGCGCCGCCGAGCAGCGTGCCCATGCCGCCCCAGTCGGTCTTGGATGCGCTGCCCTCGGAGGCGGACACCTGCACGCCCGAGCGGTTGTCCACCAGGGTCAGCATCACGGATGCCTCGCGCGTCTTGGTGGCAGCCGCCAGCGCACCAAAGATGCCGCCCGCACGCCCGCCAATGGCACCGCCCATGCCGCCCGCGTCGTTCTGGTTGAAGATCACCTCAGGCGACAGGCCGTAGTCGGATGCCACCATCTGCCCCCCGCCCATGTTGCTGCCGCCGCGCATCTCGCCAGACTGCATCAAGGCGCGCTCGCGGGTCATGGCGTTCATGCCGGCCGCGCTGCGCTCGACCACCACGAAGCAGTTGGACTGCTGGATCATCAGACGCAACAACTGCGCGGTGGGCGGCAGGCGGTATTGCTGGGTCAGGATGGTGTACCAGCCGGCGGTCTGGTTCTCGACCAGCGAGACGGTGCCCAGCGGCGAGTCACAGCGCTCCAGCTCGGTGTTGGCGTTCTCGGCATTGGCGCCACCAGCCGCGCCGGTGGCCGCGGTCTTGGCCTCGGGCGAGCCCATGCGCATGTCGGTGGTGACGCAGCCGCTCAGCGCCAGCGCCGCCAGCGCGGTCACGGCAAGTTGCTTTTTCATGATGAGTCCTCTCTGTGTGGGGTTATGCAAAGTGTTGCCGTCTTGTCGCGCGGTAGCCCACGTCAGCAGCACGGGTGCCTGCGGCCTGGGTGGCCCGCCCGGTAGCCAGATGGTTTTCAGGCCATCCGGCAGCTTGGAAGTAAAACACCGCGCTCGTGCAACGGGCGACGGGCGACGGGCGACGGGCGACGGGCGGAATATAGCGCCACGCTAAGAAGTTGGGCAGCAGTTTGCACGCTAGCGAGGTGATTCGCCGCGCAGGCGTTCGATCAGGCCGTTGAGTGCGTCCAGCGATCCAAACTGAATGGCCAGCTCGCCCATCTCTTCGATGCGGCCGGCGCGCTTGACGCGCTTTTTGACGCGCACTTCCACCTCGGCCATGAGCAGGTCCGACAGCTCTTCTTCCACGCGCTTGAGGTCGCGCGACTTGTCTTTCTGGGGTTTTTGCGGCGTCAGGGCAAATTCTGCGCCCAGCTTCTTGACCAGGCTTTCGGCCTCGCGCACCGACAGCTTTTTGGCCGCGATCTGGTTGCCCGCGGTGATCTGGGCCGCGCGGTCCAGCGCCAGCAGCGCGCGCGCGTGGCCCATGTCGATGTCGCCGGCCATCAGCATGGTCTGCACCGGCTCGGCCAGGTTGAGCAGGCGCAGCAGGTTGCTGGCCGCGCTGCGCGAGCGGCCCACGGCCTGCGCGGCCTGTTCGTGCGTCAGGCCGAATTCTTTGACCAGGCGCTGCAGGCCCTGCGCTTCTTCCAGCGGGTTGAGGTCTTCGCGCTGGATGTTTTCGATCAGCGCCATGGCGGCGGCGGCCTCGTCGGGCACGTCGCGCACCAGCACCGGCACGGCGTCCAGCCCCGCCAGGCGCGAGGCGCGAAAACGCCGCTCGCCGGCAATGATTTCGTACAGGGGCCCGTCCGGACTCAGCGGGCCCAGCGCGGGCGACGGCCCCTGCTCTGCACGCTGCTGGCGGCGCAGCAGGGCCTGCTCGTCGCTCAGGCGCCGCACCAGGATGGGCTGCATGATGCCCTGCGCCTTGATGCTTTCAGCCAGCTCGTACAGCGCGCCCTCGTCCATGCGGGTGCGCGGCTGGTAGGCGCCGGGCACCAGTTCGCTCAGGGGCAACTGGCTGGGCAGGCCGTCTTGCAGGGCGTGCGCCTGCTCGCCCACCTCGGCCACTTTGGGGCCCAGCAGGGCTTCCAGTCCGCGGCCGAGGCCCTTGGGTTTTTTGGTGACCATGTGTTTTCAGTCCTTGTTCATCAATGCGCCCAGCAGCGCATGGCCTTCGGGCCAGTCGCCCAGGCCGGATTCGGCGTTGATGTGGCCTTTGTGGCCACCGTCCACGAAGCGCGCGCCCCAGTCCCGCGCCAAGCCTTCGGCGCTCTCGCGGCTGCAATACGGGTCGTTGCGGCTGCCCACCAGCACGGCCGGAAACGGCAGGCGCTGGCGCGCGATGGGTGCCCAGCCACGAATATGCGCGGCCACCTCGGGCCGCTGCACATCACCGGGCGCCACCAGCAGGGCACCGTGGACCTTGGCGGTGTGGCGCGAGTGGGCCGCCCACCACGCGGCGAGGATGCAGCCCAGGCTGTGCGCCACCAGCACCACGGGGCCGTCGGCATCGACCACCACTTCTTCCAGCCGCGCCGACCAGTCGCCGCGCAGCGGGCGCATCCAGTCGTGCTGCTGCACACGCTGGTAGCCGTGGCGCTGCTCCCACAGGCTTTGCCAGTGGCCGGGGCCGGAGTTCTGCCAGCCGGGCAGCAGCAGGATGTTGGAGGACTTCATGGCGGGTGTTGACGGCCAATTGCTACTAATCTGATAGCTGTCAGCGCTTTACTATCAAGCGCTGGAAACCATTTTGGCTATGGAAGCAGCGGGCGCCGGCATGGTTTTCACCCGCTCCACCATCTCTTGCGCAAATTCGACAAAGGCCTGGCTGCCCTTGGCCGAAGGATCGAACACCACGCCAGGCAAGCCGTAGCTGGGCGCCTCCGCCAGGCGCACGTTGCGAGGAATGACGCTGTTGAACACCTTGTCGCCAAAGTGGCCCTTGAGCTGTTCGCTAACCTGGTTTTGCAGCGTGATGCGCGGGTCGAACATCACGCGCAGCAGACCGATGATCTGCAGGTCGGCATTGAGGTTGGCGTGCACCTGCTTGATGGTGTTGACCAGATCGGTCAGGCCTTCTAGCGCAAAGTATTCGCACTGCATGGGCACGACCACGCCATGTGCCGCGCACAAGCCATTGAGGGTGAGCATGCTCAGACTGGGCGGGCAATCGACCAGCACGAAGTCGTAGTCGGCATCGACCGCGGCCAGGGCGGCTTTCAGGCGGCGCTCGCGGTGCTCCAGCGTCACCAGCTCCACCTCGGCGCCGGCCAGCTCGCGGTTGGCGCCCAGTACCCAGTAGCCGCACTGCTCGGACAGTACGGCGGCCTCTTTGACGCTGGCCTCTTCTAGCAGCACGTCGTACACCGAAAGCGCAAGCTGGCGTTTGTCCACGCCCGAGCCCATGGTGGCATTGCCCTGCGGGTCCAGATCGACCATCAGCACGCGCTGGCCTATGGTGGCCAGGCCCGCAGCCAGATTGACGGTGGTGGTGGTTTTGCCGACTCCACCTTTTTGATTGGCAATGCAAAAAATTTTGGCCATGCGCCGCTATTCACTGTTACTTGGAAATGGCCAGCTTGACGCCGAAGCCGATGAGGAACACCCCTGCCGTTTTCTCCAGCGCGCGCGCCACCGTGGGGTTGGCGCGCATGCGCTCGGCCAGAAAGTGCGTGAGCAGCACCACGACCAGGCAGTACAGGAAGGTGAGCGTGGCAATGGTCGCCGCCATGGCCGCGAAGGTGATCATCCCGCGGTGCGTGACCGGGTTGACGAACAACGGAAAGAACGCCATGTAAAACACGATGGCCTTGGGGTTGAGCAGTGTGATGACGGCCGCCTGCCGAAAGTACTGGCGCGGCGCGATGTGCAGCACCGGCGCGTCGCCAGGTTTGGCTGCAAGCATCTTGAAGCCCATCCAGCCCAGATAGAGCGCACCCAGCCACTGCACCGCAGAAAAGGCCGCCGGATAGGCGGCCAGCAGGCCAGCCACACCGGCCACCGCGGCCCACATGAGCACCTGGTCGGCGGCAATCACACCCAGGCAGGCAGCCATGCCGGCACGCACGCCACCCTTGCCGGTCGAGGTGATGAGCGCCAGGTTGCCCGGCCCGGGAATGGCCAGGAACAACACGATGGCGGCGACGAAGGCGCCGTAATCTGCAATGCCGAACATGGGGAGCGGTTTGCGAAGCCGAAGGGGGTGCCAGAGTTTACGCCACGGGGCGCAGCCAGATGATGCAGCGCTCGGCCTGCAGACCCGGCACGGTAAGTGGTTCCACGTGAAACACGGTCACATCGGCGGGTAGCGCAGCCATTTCTTCGCCCGGGTGCTTGCCCTTCATGGCCAGCCACACGCCATGCGGCGCCAGGGCTTGGCGCGACCACGCGGTGAAGTCGGCCAGCGCGGCAAAGGCACGGCAGCTGACCACGTCGAACGGGCCGCTCAGCGTTTCCACGCGCGCATGGATGCCATGCAAATTGCGCAGCGCCAACGCCGCCGCCGCCTGCTGGATGAAGGCCGCCTTCTTGGCCACGGTGTCCACGCAGCTCACATCCACATCGGGGCAGCAAATGGCGAACACCACGCCAGGCAGGCCGCCGCCCGAGCCAACGTCCAGCAGCCGCACGCCCTGCCCTGCCCCGGGCGCGCCAGCCAGGTAGCGGCGCAGCGGCAGCACGGCCGCCAGGCTGTCGAGCAGGTGATGGGTCAGCATTTCCTGCGGGTCGCGTACTGCCGTCAGGTTGTAAACCTTGTTCCATTTTTGCAGCAGCGCCAGAAAGTCCAGCAGTTGGGCGATCTGCTGCGGCGTCAACTCCAGCCCCAGAGCCTGGATGCCGTCATTCAGCGATTGCGCCAAAGGGGTGTTCAATAGCGCGTTCATGCGGACGCCTCAACGCCGTCCGCCGCCTGCGCGGCAAAGCCTTTGAAGCCGCCCTTTTTCAAGTGCACCATCAGCAACGAAATGGCCGCCGGGGTGACGCCGGAAATGCGCGACGCTTGCCCCAGCGTCTCGGGCCGGTGCGCTTGCAGCTTTTGCCGCACCTCGATCGACAGCGCAGCCACCTGCATGTAGTCCAGGTCATCGGGCAGGCGCAGCTTTTCAAAGTGTGCGGCCCGCTGCACCTCGTCACGCTGGCGGTCGATGTAGCCCGAATACTTGGCAGCAATCTCGACTTGCTCGATCACCGGTGCGCTCAAATCGTCCAGCGTTTCACGTGAAACATCAGGCGACGCGTACTTGCCACCATCCAGCGACATAAGGCTCTCATAGCCCACATCCGGGCGGCGTAGCAACTCGAACAGGTTGTACTCATGCTCAATGCTCTTGCCCAGCACCCGCTCGGACTCTGCCGCCGGCAGGTTGCGCGGATTCACCCAGGTAGCCTTCAGGCGCTCTGTTTCACGTGAAACAGCATCGCGCTTGCGGCTGAATGCCTCCCAGCGCGCATCATCGATCAACCCCATTTTGCGGCCCACCTCGGTCAGACGCATGTCGGCGTTGTCCTCGCGCAGCTGCAGGCGGAACTCGGCCCGGCTGGTGAACATGCGGTAAGGCTCGGTCACGCCCTTGGTGATCAGGTCGTCCACCAGCACGCCCAGATAGGCTTCGTCGCGCCCCGGCAACCAGGCACCCCCGAACCCGTTGGGTTCGCCGTTGATCTCCCGGCATTGCAGCGCGGCGTTGATGCCGGCAAACAGGCCCTGGGCGGCGGCCTCTTCATAGCCCGTGGTGCCGTTGATCTGGCCCGCGAAGAACAAGCCCTGGATCTGGCGCGTCTCAAAGCTGCTCTTGAGCGATCGCGGATCAAAGTAGTCGTATTCAATGGCGTAGCCCGGACGCAGGATGTGCGCATTCTCCAGGCCGCGCATGCTGCGCACCAGGGCGTACTGAATGTCGAACGGCAGGCTGGTGCTGATGCCGTTGGGGTAGAACTCGTGCGTGGTCAGTCCTTCGGGTTCCAGAAAGATCTGGTGGCTTTCCTTGTCGGCAAAGCGGTTGATCTTGTCCTCCACGCTGGGGCAGTAGCGCGGCCCCACGCCTTCGATCTTGCCGGTGAACATGGGGCTGCGGTCAAAGCCGCTGCGGATGATGTCATGCGTGCGCGCATTGGTGTGCGTGATCCAGCACGGCACCTGGCGCGGGTGCATGGCCGCGCTGCCCATGAAGCTGAACACGGGCACGGCACCCTCGTTCACGCCGCCGGGCATGCCGTCGCCGGGTTGCTCCTCGCACTGGCTGAAGTCGATGCTGCGCCCATCGATGCGCGGCGGGGTGCCGGTCTTCAGGCGCCCCTGCGGCAGTTGCAATTCTTTGAGGCGCGCCGACAGGCTCACCGCCGGCGGGTCGCCCGCGCGGCCGGCCGCGTAGTTGTTCAGACCCACATGGATCTTGCCGTCCAGAAACGTACCCGCCGTCAGCACCACGGTGCGGCTGCGAAAGCGGATACCCACCTGCGTGACGGCGCCGACCACCCGGGCGCCGTCCCCATCGCCCTCCACCATCAGGTCGTCCACCGCCTGCTGGAACAGCCACAGGTTGGGCTGGTTTTCCAGCATGCGGCGGATCGCGGCCTTGTACAGGATGCGGTCGGCCTGCGCGCGCGTGGCCCGCACGGCCGGGCCCTTGCTGCTGTTGAGGATGCGGAACTGAATGCCCGCCTCGTCCGTCGCCAGCGCCATGGCGCCGCCCAGCGCGTCCACCTCCTTGACCAGGTGGCCCTTGCCGATGCCGCCAATGCTGGGGTTGCAGCTCATCTGCCCCAGTGTCTCGATGTTGTGGGTGAGCAGCAAGGTCTTGCAGCCCATGCGCGCCGCGGCCAAGGCGGCCTCGGTGCCGGCATGGCCACCGCCGACGACGATGACATCGAATTCCTGGGGGTACAACATGGTGGGGAGCTCCGGGCCCGGTGCGGCCCTTTTCAATCGGTGAACAAGCCCGGCTTTCACGGCGCCGGCACCGCCCTGCCGTACTGCAGTTGTGCAGTGCCACGGCCACAGGCCACGAACAAAGGCCGCGATTTTCCCACCTTTGCCAAGCCGCTGCGCAGCCCCGGTTGTTTCACGTGAAACCAGACCCCACCTGCCCATCGGCCCGTCTGTGCTTCAATGGCGTGCATGAAGTTCCTCGTCTTCGCGGGCAGCACCCGCCGCCAATCCTTCAACCGCCGCCTGGCCGCCGTGGCAGCACAGATGGGCCGCGACATGGGTGCCCAGGTCACGCTGCTGGAACTGGCCGACTTCGACATCCCGCTCTACAACGCCGACCTGGAAGCCGCCGGCACGCCGCCCGACGTGATCCGGCTGAAAGACATGCTGGATGCCCACCCCGCCTGGGTCATTTGCTCGCCCGAGTACAACGGCAGCTACACCGGCCTGCTCAAAAACACCATCGACTGGGCATCCAGCCCGGTGGCGGGCCACCCGGTGTGGCATGACGCTACACGCCCGTTTGCCGGCAAGGTGGTGGGCATGCTCAGCGCCTCCAACGGCGCGCTGGGCGGGCTTCGCTCGCAAGGTCATCTGGCGCCGCTGCTCGTCAACCTGCAATGCTGGCTGGCGCCGCGCAACTTTGCACTATCCCAGGCAGGCAGTGCCTTTGACGCCCAGGGTCAGCTCATCGACGCGGGCCAGGCCGACCGTGTGCGCGGCGTAGTGGAGCAGGTTCTATGGGCAGCACGGCGGCTGCATGGTGCGCCATGATTTCAGCCAAAACAGCCGCCAGCGCTTGTGTAACAAGCGTCAATAGCTATGATTTTAATAGCAATATGGAATGCCGTGCCGGCTGCGGCGCCTGCTGCACGGCGCCGTCGATTACCTCTCCCATCCCAGGCATGCCGCAGGGCAAGCCCGCCGGCGTGCCCTGTGTGCAACTGGATGCCGATGCTCGCTGCCGCATTTTTGGCCAGCCGGGCCGGCCGGCGGTGTGCGCGTCGCTGCAGCCCAGCACCGCCATGTGCGGCCACAGCCGCGCACAGGCCATGTACTGGCTCACCCGGCTGGAAGAGGCCACCCGCCCGGCGTGACGTCGTGCAAAAACCCCAGCGTGACAGGCGCGCAGGCACAGTCATAGCATTGCGCTTGCAACCGGATTGCCCATCCACCCCCGAAAGGACGAAACCGCATGAAGCTCTACTACTCCCCCGGCGCCTGCTCCCTGTCGCCCCACATCGTGCTGCATGAAGCCGGCCTGGCCTACACCCCGGTGCTGGCCAGCACCAAGAGCCACAAGCTGCAGGACGGCACCGATTTCTACAGCATCAACCCCCTGGGCTATGTGCCGGTGCTGGAGCTGGACGACGGAACGCGCCTGCGCGAGGGCCCGGCCATCGTGCAATACCTGGCCGATCAGGCGCCACACAAAAACCTGGCCCCCGCCAACGGCACGCTGGCACGCTACCGCCTGCAAGAATGGCTGACCTTCATCGGCACCGAGATCCACAAGGGCTTCAGCCCCCTTTTCAAGCCCGGCACGCCCGAGGACTACAAGCCCCAGGTGCGCGAGCAACTGCTCAGCCGTCTGCAATGGGTTGACGGCGAACTGGCCCACAAGTCCTACCTGATGGGCGAGCATTTCAGCGTGGCTGACGCCTACCTGTTTACCGTGACCAACTGGGCGGCCTACGTGCAGCTGGACATCTCCGGCCTGAAAAACCTGGCTGCCTACCGCGAGCGCATCGCCGCCCGTCCCGCCGTGCAGGCCGCCATGAAGGCCGAAGGGCTGCTGAAATAAGCAAACCACCCGCGCTGCTGCGCCGTATCGCCCCGCCCCGGCTGCGCCGGCGTTGCGGGGCGCTGTCTCCTCCCCTTTGCTACGTCTGCCAATTTCATGACCACTCTGTTCGATCCCATCCACGCCGGTGACCTGCACCTGGCCAACCGCATCGCCATGGCGCCGCTGACGCGCAACCGCTCGCCCCAAGCCGTGCCGCAGGACATTACCGCCACCTATTACGCCCAGCGCGCCAGCGCGGGCCTGTTGATCACCGAGGGCACGGCCATCACCCACCAGGGCCAGGGCTATTCCGACGTGCCGGGCCTGTATGGCACCGATCAGCTTGACGGCTGGAAGCGCGTCACCCAGGCGGTGCACGCGCGTGGCGGCAAGATCGTCACCCAGCTGTGGCATGTGGGGCGCGTGTCGCACACCGCCCTGCAGCCCGAGGGCGGCGCGCCCGTGGCGCCGTCGGCCCTGCGCGCGCAGTCGCAAACCTACCTGGTGGATGCGGCCACCGGCCAGGGCGAGTTCGTGCCCACGTCCACGCCGCGCGCGCTGACGGCCGAGGAGCTGCCCGACATCGTCCACGCCTACGCTGCTGCTGCGCGCCACGCCGTGCTGTCGGCGAGCTTTGACGGCGTGGAGATCCACGGCGCCAACGGCTACCTGCTGGATCAGTTCCTCAAGGACGGCGCCAACCAGCGCAAGGACGATTACGGCGGCAGCATTCCCAACCGCGCCCGCCTGATGCTGGAGGTGACGCGTGCCGTGGTGGATGCAATTGGCGGCGCCCGCGTGGGCATTCGTCTGTCGCCGGTCACCCCATCCAATGACATCCACGACAGCCACCCCCAGCCGCTGTTTGAATACCTGGCACGCCATCTGGCGCCGCTGGGCCTGGCCTTCGTCCACGTGATCGAAGGCTCCACGGGCGGCCCGCGCGAGGTCGATGGACGCCCCTTTGACTACGCCGCCTTCAAGAACGCCTACCGCAGCGCGGGCGGGCGCGGCGCCTGGATGGTCAACAACGGCTACGACCGCGACATGGCCCTGGAGGCGGTGGCCAGCGGGCGTGCCGACATGGTGGCCTTTGGCCGTGCCTTCATCTCCAACCCCGACCTGGTGGAGCGTCTGCAGCGCAACGCGCCGCTCAACGCATGGGACCGGACCACCTTCTATGGCGGTGGCGAGCACGGCTACATCGACTACCCCACGCTGGACGAGACGCCCGCCTGAGGCATCGGCCCGGGCAGACGACCCCTTGCTCTGCCTTCTTGTGACCCTGCGGCGCCCCAGCCGCAGCGGCAGCGCTCAGGACAGACCCAGACGGGGCTGGGCGGCCGCCATGTTCAGCGCCGCCGAGGCGCCGCTGGCAGGCATGCGGCGAGCGGCCACCGCGGCGTGCTGGGCGTGGGACAGCTGAAACTGCTGCACCACCTGCGACAGACGCGCGGCCTGGTCGCGCAGAGACTCGGCGGCGGCTGCCGATTGCTCCACCAGCGCGGCGTTTTGCTGCGTCATGCGGTCGATCTCGCCCACCGAGGCGTTGACCGCGCCGATGCCCGACGCCTGCTCGGCAGCGGCAGAGCTGATCTCGCCAATGATGTCGTTCACGCGCTGCACGCTGGTCACGATCTCCTGCATGGCCTTGCCCGCATCTTCCACGTGGCGCACGCCGCCATCGACGGCCTGCACGCTGGAGCTGATCAGGCCCTTGATCTCCTTGGCGGCGCCGGCGCTGCGCTGCGCCAGGCTGCGCACCTCGCTGGCCACCACGGCAAAGCCGCGGCCCTGCTCGCCCGCGCGCGCAGCCTCGACGGCAGCGTTCAGCGCCAGGATGTTGGTCTGGAAGGCAATGCCGTCGATCACGCCGATGATGTCGGCGATCTTGCGGCTGGAGGCCGAAATGTCGTGCATGCTGGCCACCGCCTGCTGCACCACCTGCCCGCCCTGCGTGGCAATGCCCGACGCCGATGCGACCAGCTGATTGGCCACCTGCGATGACGATGCCGTCTGCTGCACCGTCGCGGTGAGCTGTGACAGCGCGGCCACCGCCTCCTGGGCATTGCTGGCGGTTTGCTCGGTGCGGACAGACAAGTCCTGGTTGCCGGTGGCGATTTCCTGACTGGCGCTGGCAATGCTGCCGCTGGCATCGCGCACCTGCGAGACCAGCGCACCCAGGCCATCCTGCATCTCCATGAGGGCGCGCTGCAGATCGGCCACTTCGTCGCGGCCGTGCACCTCGATGCGCTGCGACAGGTCACCCCCGGCGATCGACTGCGCCATCTTGCGGGCCACCTCCAGCGGCCGGCAGATAGACACCATGTTCATCAGCGTCAGCGGCACCACCACCGCCACGGTGAGCAGCACAGCCAGGGCAAACAGCCATTTGGTGTTGGTGGTAATGCTGGCTTGGCGCTCAAGGGCGGCATCCACTTCGGTGAGTATGCGTTTGTCCAGGGCCGCCATTTTTTCGCTGGCGCCCGCAAACTGCTCCACGGCCCTGCCGCTCATCCGGTTGGCCACCGTGGCGGTGTCGTAGCCCCCGGCTTCCAGCTGCCGGGCCACATGGGCAAACTGCTCGCGGTAGGCCACCAGGTGCCTGGACAAATCCTGCACCAGGGCCAGGTCTTCACCCTGCCACAGGTTGCCCAGGGAGTCCGTCACCTTTTTGGTGCGATCCAGCGCCGCCAGCCAGCGATCGTGCGCGGTGCGTACCGACTCGGGCCGCTCATAGTGAATGATCATGTCCTTCTCGTGCTGGCGAATCTCACCCATCTCGCCGCGCAGCTGGCCCAGCAGCTTGACCGCCTCATGCGGCTGCTGGATGAACTCCTGGCTCAAGCCGTGGATGCGAAACATGCCCACCATGCCCGCGCTGCCCAGCAGGCCAAGCAGGCCCAGCACCACCGCGATGGCGCCAATCATGCGCAGCCGAATGGTGAAATTCCGAATGAGTGCGTCAATATTCATCACTGTGTTCCTAGGCTCCTGGGGGTACCCGCTGCGGATGCCGCAATCCAACATGCAACCAAAAGTTGCAGTTTGCCAGACAAAAACGACAAATCGTCTTGGTACATCACCGTAGAAGCCCACACAAAACGGCGATCCGGCGGCTGCGCATTCGCGCGTAGCTGGTGTGTCCGTTGACGGCCCTTTCGGCTCCTTGCGCCCTACCGGCCACGCCAGCGCTTGAGCAGCAGCGCATTCGTCATCACGCTGACCGAGCTCAGCGCCATCGCGGCACCGGCCACCACCGGGCTCAGATAGCCCAGCGCCGCCAGCGGAATGCCCGCCACGTTGTACACAAACGCCCAGAACAGGTTCTGGCGAATCTTGGCCACCGTGCGCCGCGAGATGTCCAGCGCCGCCGCCACCAGCTGCGGGTCGCCGCGCATCAGCGTGATGCCGGCCGCATGCATGGCAACGTCGGTGCCGTTGCCCATGGCCATGCCGACGTCAGCGGCGGCCAGCGCGGGCGCGTCGTTCACGCCGTCGCCCACCATGGCAACCACATGACCCCCACGCTCCGCCGCTGCGCTGGGTCGCTGCCCCCCAAGGGGGCCTTCGCGCCTTGGGGCGGCCCTGCGGCGCTCATCATGCCCTTGCGCCTTCAGCGCATTCACGGCCGCGGCCTTGTCGCCGGGCAGCACTTCGGCCATCACCTCGCCTGCGTCGGGGTCCAGCCCCAAGCGCCTGGCCATGGCCTCGGCTGCGCCGCGGTTGTCGCCCGAGATCATCACGCAGCGCACGCCCTGGGCGCGCAGTTGCGCCAGCGCCTCGCGCGCGCCGGGCTTGGGCTCGTCGCCAAAGGCCAGCAGCGCGCGCGCGGCCAAGCCTTGCGCCGTGCGCTCGGCCACGGCCGACACGGTGGCGCCCTTGGCCTGCAGCGCGGCGGCGCGATCGGCCAGGGCTGTCAAGTCCACGCCCAGCTCCTGCATCCAGCGCAGGCTGCCGACCAGGTAGCTGCGGCCGTCCACCGCGCCTTCGGTGCCGCGCCCGGGCACGGCGCGCACGCCATCGGGCGCAGGCAGGGCCAGCCCGCGCTCCTGGGCGGCGGCCACCACTGCGCGTGCCAGCGGGTGCTCGCTGCCGCTTTGCACCGCGGCCACGGCCTGCAGCAGCGCGGCCTCGTCCGCGCCCGGTTCCACGTGAAACGCCGTCAGCCGCGGACGGCCCACGGTCAGCGTGCCGGTCTTGTCAAAGGCCACGGTCTGCACGCGGTGGGCAGTCTCCAGCGCCTCGGCATCCTTGATGAGAATGCCGTGCCTGGCCGCCACGCCCGTGCCAGCCATGATGGCCGCCGGCGTGGCCAGCCCCAGCGCACAGGGGCAGGCAATCACCAGCACCGCCACGGCGTGGATCAGCGCCGCCTCCACCCCCGCGCCCGCCCACAGCCAGCCCAGCAGAGTGACCAGCGCAATCACCAGCACCACCGGCACGAAGACGGCGGACACCTGGTCCACCAGCCGCTGGATGGGCGCCTTGGCCGACTGCGCATCCTCCACCAGGCGGATGATGCGCGCCAGCACCGTCTCGGCACCCACGGCCGTCACCTGCATCACGATGCGGCCGTCACCGTTGATGGAGCCGCCCGTCAGCGCCCCACCCTCGGGGCCGTCGGCGCTGCGCGCCACCGGCAGCGGCTCGCCGGTCAGCATGGACTCGTCCACCTGCGTGTGCCCTTGCACCACCGTGCCGTCCACGGGGATGCGCTCGCCCGGGCGCACCACCAGCCGGTCGCCGGCCATCACCTCGGCAATCGGCACGTCCACCTCGCCATCGGGGCCGAGCAGGTGGGCCACGTCCGGGCGCAGCGCATGCAGCGCGCGGATGGCCGCGGTGGTCTGGCGCTTGGCCCGCGCCTCCAGCCACTTGCCCAGCAACACCAGCGTGATGACCACGGCCGACGCCTCAAAGTACAGGTGCGGCATGTGCCCTGGGTGGGCCGTGGCCCACAGCCACAGCGACAGGCCGTAACCCGCGCTGGTGCCAATGGCCACCAGCAAATCCATGTTGCCCGTGAGCGCCTTGGCGGCATGCCAGCCCGCCTTGTAAAAACGCGCCCCCAGGATGAACTGCACCGGCGTGGCCAGCACAAACTGCAGCCAGGCCGGCAGCATCCAGTGCCGGCCGAACAGATCCGCCAAAGATCCAGGAATGACGCCAAGCATCATGGGCACCACCAGCGGCGCCGACAGCACCAGCCCCGCCGCCACAGGCGCAAAGCCCGCCCAGGGCGACTGGGCCTGCTCCTCGCCCGCCTCCTGCTCGGCCACGCTGCGCGGCTCGTAGCCGGCGTTGCGCACGGCGCGGCGCGCCAGCGCGTCCATGCCCGCGGCGCTGGCGGCATCAAACACGATGTGCGCGCGCTCGGTCGCCAGGTTCACCGTGGCGTCCTGCACGCCCGGCACCTTGCGCAGCGCGCGCTCTACACGGCCCACGCAGCTGGCGCAGGTCATGCCGGCAATGCCCAGATCCAGCGTGTTCGCCGGGGCATCGCCCGCGGCGGCAGGGGTCACAGAAGCAGAGGTCATGAGAGCCACCTTGGTATCCAGAAAGAGAACATGGGACGCACCTTAAACCCTGACATGATGAAAAGGTCAAGCCCGCAGGCGATGCACCCTGACCGCTTGACTTTGACACCATGTCAGGCTTCATGATGCGGCTGTCGGTCATTCACTGACCTGCACTCCCCCAACCCTCCATTTCTTTCGGAAGGACCCCTCATGCAGTACACATTTCAAGTCCAGGGCATGACCTGCGGCCATTGCGAGCGCGCCGTGGTGCACGCCGTGCGCCAGGTGGATACCGACGCCCTCGTCAAGGTGGATCTGGCCACCGGCCAGGTGGTGGTAGAGAGCGACCAGTCGCGCGAGGCGCTGGCCAACGCCATCCAGGAAGAAGGCTACAAGGTCGCCGCGTGACACCACGCCCGGCCGAGCATCCGGCCACCCACCCGCAAGCCGCCCCCGCGCACGACTGGCCCGTGCCCATCGGCACCGCAGCCCGGCGCGCGGGCGTGTCGGCGCGCATGGTGCGGCATTACGAATCGCTGGGCCTGCTGACCGGCGTGGCGCGCACCGGCGCCGGCTACCGCCAGTACACCGGGGCCGACGTGCACACCCTGCGCTTCATCCGCCGCGCGCGCGACCTGGGTTTTTCGATCGAAGAAATCACCCACCTGCTCAGCCTGTGGCAGGACAAGGCACGCGCCAGCAGCCAGGTCAAGCAGATTGCGCAAAAACACATCGCCAGCCTGAGCGAGCGCATCGCCGCCATGCAGGCCATGCAGCGCAGCCTGCAGGCGCTGGTGCAGTGCTGCCACGGCGACGACCGGCCCGACTGCCCCATTCTGGACGACCTGGCTGCGCAGACGCCCAGCCCGGCCCCGCCGCGAAATCATCAAAAACCATAGCTGCTCGCGTTGATCCGTCAACCGCGACAGCCATTTTTGGTATGCAAGGATGACGCAGCCATCGCAGCGCGTCACTCCTGTACCCATCACTTGTAGAACGCCTCCACGCTGCCCTTGAGCGTGATCAGCAGCGGGCGGCCCTTGCGGTCCAGGGTCTTGCCGGCGGGCACCTTGATCCAGCCTTCGCTCACGCAGTACTCCTCCACGTCAAAGCGCTCCTTGCCGTTGAAGCGGATACCGATATCCGCCGTCTGTTGAAACACGGCCGCCACATGGTGGGGGCTGCGCGGGTCGATGGACAGGCGGTCGGGCAAGGGGATCAGGACGGAATCGGTCACGGCAAGACTCTGTTGAAAACACACGGGCCCGCATTGTCCCGCAATCGTCCGGCTTTCCAGCACTACCGCCGCGCCTGTGGATAAGCCTGCGGAGTGTTCTGGCACAACCAGGCAGTTATGCACAGGCACGGGCTGCGCGCGGTTTTTGTCCCCATTTCGGGTGCAGCAGCCGCCTATCGTCCTCCCCAGGGTTTGACAGCATGGAAGTGCTTGATCTGCAACGCAAAAAACCGCTTACCCACAGCACAGGCGCTGCTCTACTACTACCACTATCTTTAAATAGAAGCTTTAGTGAATAACAGCAGACAGGCGTGGCGCGGGCCGTGGCGGGCCTGAAAAGGACTGATCCGGGGTGGTTCTGCACGGTTTTTGGGCGAAAAAAAAGCCCTGACGGGCTTTTTTTTGAGAAACGAACCGCTGCGGTCAGCGCAGCAAGGCGTAGCCCACGAATAAGGCTGCCAGCAGGCCCACCATGTCAGCCAGCAGGGCGCAGCCCAGGGCGTGGCGGTGGTGCTTGATGCCCACGCTGCCGAAATACACGGCCAGCACGTAGAAAGTGGTTTCTGTCGATCCCTGCATGATGGCGGCCAGGCGCCCCGCAAAAGAGTCCACGCCGTGGGTCTGCATCACGTCGATCATCAAGCCGCGCGCGCCCGCGCCCGACAGCACCTTCATCAACCCGACGGGCAGCGCGGGCAGAAAGTCGGTGTTCCAGCCCAGCGCCGCCACACCCGCGCCAATCACGGCCAGCAGCGCGTCCATGCAGCCCGCTGCGCGAAACACGCCAATGGCCGCCAAAATGGCCACCAGGTAGGGAATGATCTGCACCACCACGCCAAAGCCCTCCTTGGCGCCGTCGATGAAGGCGTCATAGACATTCACGCGGCGCCAGGCCCCGGCCGCCAAAAACAGCGCCACCACGCCCAGAATCACCGCTGCGCCAAAGCCGCCGGCCACCTGCGCGGCGCGATCGGCCGGCAGTTGCGCCAGGCCCGCCACGGCGCCCGCCAGCAGGCCGCCCACGGCCAGCAGGGGCACCAGCAGCCGGGCACGCCAGATCGGCAGGCGCTGCATGAAGGCCACGGCCAGCACGCCCGCCAGCAGCGATGCAAAGGTGACCAGCAGCGTGGGCAGAAAAATATCCGCCGCGTTGAAGCCGCTGCCCAGCCCCTGCTTGACGGCCACGCTCTGGCGTATGGCAATGACCGATGTGGGAATCAGCGTCAGCCCCGCCGTGTTCATCACCACGAACATGATTTGCGCATTGCTGGCCTGGCCCGCGGGCTCGCGGTTGAGGGTCTGCAGCTCCTGCATGGCCTTCAGGCCCAGCGGCGTGGCGGCGTTGTCCAGCCCCAGCAGGTTGGCGCTGATGTTCATGGTCATCGCTCCCTGGGCCGGGTGGCCCGCTGGCACGCCCGGAAACAGCCGCGCCAGCAGCGGCCCGGCCAGGCGCGCCAGCAGCTCGACCATGCCGGCGCGTTCGCCCACGCGCATCAGGCCCAGCCACAGCGCCATGATGCCGGCCAGGCCCAGCGAGATCTCGAAGCCCGAGCGCGCGCCGTCAAACAGCGCCGTCAGCAGCGCCTGAAAAATGCCCGCCTCGCCCAGCAGCCAGCGCGCCACGGCGGTGACAAAGGCCACCAGAAACAAGCCCGTCCAGACGCGGTTGATGGCCATGGATGCAGCGCCTTGCGCCAGATGGATGGGGGGTCGGCGCTCAGAAAGGCGCGTCGTCGTCCGGGCCGTCGGCGGGCGCATGCAGCTTGCCCGCGGCGGGCGCCAGCGTGGCGGCAGCGGCGCCCAGCTCGGTGCGCCCTTCGCCACCCAGCGCCGCGATCAGGTCGGGGATCAGCTGCGACAGCTCGCCGGTGGCAATCGCCACGTCGGCATCAAAGCCGCCGTCGTCCTGCGCCTGGCCCTCGAACACAGTGTCCAGAAACGCCACTTTTTTCAGTTGCAGGCCTTCGGTCAGCACAAAGCTCACGCGGTCGTCCCAGGTCATGGCCAGCTTGGTGGGCAGCTTGCCGGCCTGGATGTGGCCCTGCACTTCCTCGATGTCCAGCGGATGGCGGGCGTAGCGCACCACGGCCTTGGACTCGTCGGGCGCCTTCAGTTCGCATTCGCGGTCGATGCTGAAGCCCGCTGGCGGCTCTTGCTCCTTGAGCCACAGCGCCATCGCGGCCTGCGGGCTGGTTTGCGTATCCAGCAGCGCCAGCGACAGGCCGCTCAGGTGCTCCACCAGCAGGCTGACGATCTCGTCGGCGCGGCCCTGGGCGCCGGTGTCCAGCACCAGCAGGCGCGCGGCCATGTCGATCCACACCCAGGTGCTGCCCTGCTTGGTGAAGGCCATGGGCAGCAGGTCCAGACGGGCTTCGTCCTTCAGCTCCTTGCTTTCTTTCTTGCCGGGCTTGCGGCCGGTCTGCTGCTCGATGTGCTCGGCCTTTTCTTTCACCTTGCGCGCCAGCACCGAGGCGGGCAGCACCTTGGCTTCGGTCATGAAGCGCAAAATCCACTGCCCGCCCACGCTCTCGGCCAGCAGGCCGTGGGCCTCTCCGCGCGGCGGCACCCAGCCGCTGGATTTTTCCTGCGTGGCGCCGCACTCCTGAAACGGCGCCTTGGCCAGGGCTTCTTCCAGCTGGGTCAGGTCGGCCTGCCAGCCGGCGGCGATGCGGTACACGATGATGTTCTTGAACACGGGTTTCCTTTGATACGGCCGCCCCGCGCCCGATCTGCCAGACGGCGGGGCGGCTACTGATCCTGATTTTGATCCTGATTTGATAGCTGCCCGCGCTTGACTGATAAGCGCTGGAGGCAGTTTTAGATTTGCAGCGAATGTAGCCGGGCCGGTGCATGCGTCACGCACGGCTTGCACAACTTTACACATGCGCAGGCTTGGCTCACCGCGGCGTTACACAGACGGCGCACACTGTGATGCAGGCGCCGAGCTGTCACGTCCTTCCGGCCGGTGGGACGGCCGCTTCGCCCATCCCTTCCCGATTGGAAGCAAGAAAGGAAACACCATGTCCCGTTTCAAGATCACCCAGCGCCTGGCGGCCACCGCCGTGGCAGCAGCCGTTCTGGCCGGCATGGCCATGCCCACGCTGGCGCAACCCGGCGGCCCGGCGCCTGCCGCCGCAACGGCCGAGCAGGCCCAGCGCCCCGACCGCGGCGATCGTCCGCGCCAGCGCGCCATGACGCCCGAGCAGCGTCAGCAGATGATGGCCCAGCACATGGCCCAGCGCGCCGAGGCCTTCAAGCAGAAACTGCAGCTCACCCCCGAGCAGGAGCCCGCCTGGAACACCCTGCTGCAGTCCATGAACCCCGACGCCAGCGCCCGCAAGGCCTGGCTGGACATGCAAGGCATGGAGCAGCTGACCACGCCCGAGCGCATCGACCGCATGCGCGCCATCCGCGCCCAGCGCGCCGCGGACATGGACCGCCGCGGCGACGCGGTCAAAGCCTTCTACGCCACGCTGACGCCTGCGCAGCAAAAAATCTTCGATGCCGAAGGCGCACGCATGTACGGACAGCGCGGCAACGGCATGGGTGGACACATGGGTGGGCACATGGGCGGCTACATGGACGGCCACGGCCACGGTCACTGGCATGGGGGCAAGCCCGGCATGCGCGGCCAGGGCCCTGCCGCCCCGGCTGCACCCGCATCGCGATAAGGCTGTATCCAGGCGCTGACCCCGCCCGGCTTGCCACCGGGCGGGTACGGCGGGTGCTGTGGACAAAGCTGGGGCCATCAGGCGGGCAACCAGCCGCTTATCCACAGTTGCGGCGGCTGCGATCAAGTTGTTATCGGTTCGCGCTGGTTTTGCCCCGCCTTCGGACACAGACTTGGCGCCCGCGCAAGTGCCTGTCACGATGAAGAAAAAAGCGCTTGTCCACAAAAAACGGGCGTCTCTACTACTACGACTATGTATTCATAGAACCTTTATTGAACAACCTGAGTGGGGCCGCAGCGGAGGGCGCACAAGGGTTATTTGCTTCATTTTTAATAGCTACTCGCGCTTATCCAGAATGGGATAACGTGCTTTTTCAACCAAAATATGCTTGCAGCAGAGACTGCAACCGCTCCAGCGGCAGGGGGCGGTTGAAGAAATAGCCCTGGTAGGCGTCGCAGCCGGCCTTGGACAGCCAATCACGCTGGGCATTGCTCTCGACGCCCTCTGCAATCACGTCCAGGCCCAGGCTGCCAGCCAGGCCGATGATGGTGCGCACAATGGCCGCGTCGTTGGGGTCGGTGAGCAGGTCGCGCACAAAGCTCTGGTCAATCTTGAGCTGGCGCAGCGGCATGCGCTTGAGGTACAGCAGCGATGAATAACCCGTGCCGAAGTCGTCCAGCGCAAAGCCCACGCCGTGGGTGCGCAGTGCTTCCATGGTCTCGATGGTGGCTGCGATGTCTTCGACCAGCAGGCTTTCGGTCAGCTCCAGCTTGAGCTGCGCCGCCGGCGCGCCGGTGACGGCCAGCACGCGCGCCACGTCGGCCACGAAGCCTGGGTCGCGAAACTGGCGCGAGCTGACGTTGACCGCCATCGTCAGGTGCGACATGGCCGGCACCTTCTGCCACGACGCCAGCAGCGTGCAGGCCTGGTGCAGCACCCAGCGCCCCAGCGGCAGCACCAGGCCGGTTTCTTCGGCCAGGGGGATGAACTGGGCGGGCGACACCATGCCGCGGCGCGGGTGCTGCCAGCGTGCCAGGGCCTCCACGCCCAGAATGTCGCCGCGGGCGTTGACCTGCGGCTGGTAATGCAGTGTCAGCTCTTGCCCCGCCAGCGCGTCGCGCAGGTCTTCCTCCAGCGCCGCGCGTTCGGCCACCGCCTGCTGCATGCCGGGGTTGAAAAAGCGCAGCGTGTTGCGCCCGGCGGTCTTGGCCTGGTACATGGCCATGTCGGCCTGCTTGAGCACTTCGCCCACGGTGGTGTGCTCCTGGCCGAACAGCGCCACGCCGATGCTGGGCGTGCTGCGATACTGGTAGCCGGCCAGCGTGTAGGGCGTGCCCAGCACGTTCAGGATTTTTTCGCCCGCCTTGTTGGCATGCTCGGCCTGCACGTCCTGGTGCGCGCTGAGCTGCTCGAGCAGCACCACGAACTCGTCGCCGCCCAGCCGCGCCACGGTGTCGCCGCCGCGCACGCAGCTGCCCAGGCGCTGGGCCACCTGCTGCAGCAGCTGGTCGCCGCGGTCATGGCCCAGGGTGTCGTTGAGCGTCTTGAAGTTGTCCAGGTCGATGAACAGCAGCGCCCCGCCCTGGCGATGGCGCTGCGCTTGAACCAGGGCCTTGCCCACCTGCTCCATGAAGTGGATGCGGTTGGGCAGGCCGGTCAGCGCGTCAAAGTAGGCCAGGCGCTGGATCTCGCGCTCGTTGCGCTTGCGCTCGCCGATGTCGGCATGAATGGCGAAGATTGATTGAGGTTCGCCCTGCTCGTCCAGCACCAGGGTCCAGCGGCCCTCGACCTCGATGGCGCGGCCCTCGCGGTCGTACTGCACCATTTCGCCGTCCCAGCCGCCCAGGCGCATCAGCTGCTCGCTGGCGCGCGCCACGTCGTGCGCATTGGGGTCGCGGTGCAGCAGCTCGGCGATGGGGCGCCCCAGCGCCTCTTCGCGGGTCCAGCCGTACATGCGCTCGGCGCCCTCGTTCCAGAACGTGATGCGGTGGTCGGGGCTGAGCACCATGATGGCGTCGCGCGCCTTGTCCAGCAGCGATGCCTGCTGGCGGTTGCGCTGATCGTCCATCTGGCGCTGCAGCTCCGCGGCGGCCCGGGCGGCAAAGATCTGCAGCATGTTGCAGACAAACTGCGCCGACTCCAGCGGCTGCTGGTAGGTCACGAAGATCACCCCGATCGGCGTGCCATCGCTGCCCGCCAGCTGCTGGCCTACATAGCCCTGCGCGCCGGCGCGGCTGAGCATGGGCGCGCGCGGGTAGTGCCCTGCGGCGTTGCTGTCGATGACGATCTGCTGCTGGGTCAGCAGCTGCTGGCTGGGCGTGCCGTCCAGCGTGTACTCGCCCAGGGGCTGCGCCACGCCATTGACCATCAGCGACAGCGTCGTCAGGCGTCTTGGCTGGCCTTGCACCGGCGGCAGCAGCCGACCCACGCAGGCAATCTGCGCGCCCAGTGCGTCGGCCATGTGCTGCGCCAGGTGCTCGAAGAAGGTCTCGCCAACGCCTGCCGACACCGCCGTGGCCACCTTGACCAGCGCGGTCTGCAGGCGCTGCTGCTCGGCGCGTGCGCGCAGGTTTTCGATGCCGAAAGCCAGGTCGGCGGCCAAGGCGTCCAGCAGCTGCAACTCTTGCGCATCAACGTGCAGCACCTCGCCCGCGCACAGGTGCAGCAGCCCGAAGGTGCGTTGCGCGTTGCGCAGCGGCAGGCAGACGGCCGCACGCAGGCCTTGGCGGGTCATGCGGTCAGCCCAGGTATGCAGCGGGGGCTTTTCGCAGGCGTCGGACACGATCACCGCCTGGCCGCTGCGCACGCACAGGCTGGAGGGGTCGTTGCCGCCGCGCTCGTGTGGCGACCAGCTGGCGGGCAGGTCCTGCAGATAGTCGGCGCCCGGCCCCGCATGGGCCACAGGCTCGATGCGGCGGTGCGCGTCGTCGCGCACCATGCCCACCCAGGCCATGCGGTAGCCGCCCTTCTCGACGGCCGCGTGGCAGATGGCGTGCAGCAGATCGGCCTCGGATGTGGCGCGCACCAGCATCTCGCTGCAGGCGCGGCGCATGCTGGTGGCCTGGCTGATGCGCAATTGCGCGGCCCGGGAGCGCTCGCGTTCGGTCACGTCGCTTGCCAGAATCTGCCAGGCTGCGCGGCCGTCAAAGTCGGTCTCGCGCGCCAGCACCTCCACGTCGATGGGCGCGCCATCCTTGCGCACATGGCGCCAGATGGCCGGGTGGTGATCCGGTGTGCCGCCCGTGCCAGGCGCAACCGCGGCAGCCGCGGCCGCCAGCAGCGCCTTGATGGCGGCATCGGCCTCATCGGCGCTGGCGCAGCAGGCGGGCGGCCACAGCGCGCGCATGTCCATGCCCAGCAGCTCGGCGGTGTCATAGCCATAGTGCCGGGTCATGGCATGGTTGGCGGCCAGCAGGCGCAGGCCGTCGCGCGCGCAGATCCACATGGGCTGCGGGTGCTCGGTAAACAGGGCGTGGTACTGCCGCTCCGCCGGCCGCAGCGCGCTGCGGCCGGTCATGGCAGGCCGCCACGCATGGCATGCATGCTGCGCTGCAGGGCTGCGCATGCGGCGGCGCCGGGGTCTTCGCAGGCTTGGGCTGTCGAGGGGGGCAGGAACATGGGCAGGCTCCGGGGCGCAAAAAAAGTCCACACGCAAGACCACTTTGGACAAAGTGTCTTGCACCATGCTACACGCCCCTGGGCAAATTCAGGCCAGGCTTTGCAGGTGCGGTGCGCAGGTCAAGCGGGCATCTGGCCCCCGCCGCTGCGCGCGCGCCGCTGGCGCACGGCCTGGGCCAGCTGCTGCAGCACCGGCACGGTCTGCGCGAAGCTGATGCAGGCATCCGTCACCGACACGCCGCGCGCCAGCGGCTGGCTGTCCACGATGTCCTGGCGGCCCTCGTTCAGGTGGCTTTCGATCATCACGCCGGTGATGCGCGCGTCGCCCGCGGCAATCTGGGCGGCCACGTCCTGCGCCACGTCGATCTGGCGGCGGTGCTGCTTGCTGCTGTTGGCGTGCGACAGATCGATCATCACCTGCGGGCGCAGGCCGGCCTTGGCCAGCAGTTCGCAGGCGGCCTGCACGTCGGCGGCGCTGTAGTTGGGCGCCTTGCCGCCGCGCAGGATGATGTGGCAGTCGTGGTTGCCGCGCGTCTCAAAGATGGCGGCCTGGCCCATTTTGGTCATGCCCATGAAGGCGTGGGGCGCCTGCGCCGCCTGGATGGCGTCGGCCGCCACCTTCACGCCGCCGTCGGTGCCGTTCTTGAAGCCCACGGGGCACGACAGCCCGCTGGCCAGCTGGCGGTGGCTCTGGCTCTCGGTGGTGCGCGCGCCAATGGCGCCCCAGCTCACCAGGTCGCTGATGAACTGCGGGCTGAGCAGATCCAGAAATTCCGTGCCCACGGGCAGGCCCAGCGCCAGAATGTCCAGCAGCAGGGCGCGGGCTTTTTCCAGCCCTTCGTTGATGGCAAAGCTGCCGTCCAGGTGCGGGTCGTTGATGTAGCCCTTCCAGCCCACGGTGGTGCGCGGCTTTTCAAAATACACGCGCATCACGATGAGCAGGTCTTGCGCCA